>NZ_JBRJXU010000174.1:0-24809 GCF_057467645.1 Zarconia sp. | reverse complement strand
GTGGGGTGTGGGGAAAATTCATCTTCCTTATAGAACCCATATTGCCCTCTCCGCGTCACCGCGTCCTCCCTCTCCCCCTGCTCCCAAAGCCAACTCAATCGCGAAAGTGCCATACGCTGTAATGCCCCCACACTTTTAAAATCTCGGTATGGGTTGCGAGTTCTTTGAGGGCATCTTCCCAGTGGTGGCGATCGCCGTTGGCTTCAAAATCGATGAAAAACAAATACTCACCCAGCGAACGCTTGGCGGGACGAGATTCGATCCGGCTCATGTTAATGCCGCGCTCGGCCAATACCTGTAGGGGATGTACCAAGGCACCGGGCAAATTGTTCGGTAGGCTCAATGCCAGAGAAACGTAATGGGGTTCTTCTGGAGAACTTTCGAAGCCCAGGTCGAATTCCTTGTGAGATACCACCCAAAACCGCGTGCAGTTATCGAGGCGATCGTTAATGGGGTAGGCGAGAATCGGCACGTCGTATAACTGACCGGCGCGACGAGAGGCGATCGCACCCATGGTGGGATCGGCATGGGTTTTTTGCAACGCTTCGGTGGTGGATTGCGTCGAGAGTAGCTTAGCTGCGGGTAAGTGGTTTTCCAGCCAGGTTTGACACTGAGCCAAAGCCTGGGGATGAGAGTAGACCACTTGCAAATCGCACAGCGCCTCTGCCTGGGAAAGCAAAGCATGGGAAATCGGCAGTACGAGTGCCTGCTGCACGACTGGAGTCTCGAGTTGCCATAGGGTATCGAGGGCCATCGTTACGCTGCCCCCTAAGGAGTTTTCCACGGGAATCACGGCAAGTTGCACTTCTCCTCGATCCACGGCTTGTAAGGTTTGGGCAATACTTCCGTAAGGCTTCAATGGATACGAGCCATCGAGATGTAACTTTAACCGATCGGTGTAGGCCAGTGCTGCGGCTTCTGAATAAGTACCGGCGGGTCCTAAATGGGCAATTAAAATCGTCATAACCTGGGATTTCCTATCGATCCGGAGAGATTAGACCTCGGCAGGGAAAAGGGTTAAGGGGGAAAGCCAGAAGACATTGATGACTTCGGCATAGAGTTCGATCTGATTTTTGATTTTTACCAGACCTCTATTAATCTCGATGGCGAGTTAACCGGATGCGACACTTAATATTTACCTCCTAAAATCTTCAATACAGAATTAGGAATAAGACCGTAGAAATTCGCGCGCCCAAATCAATGGGTGACGTCCTAAAAAGTTGCGCGTGGCGCAATGATGAAGAAAGTTTCTCTAACTTATCAAAAAATCTTGACTTTCTGCTTTTTTACGTTTATGTTACTTTGATATTCAATTCACATCTTTCTTGCAAAGAAATCTGAAGAATTGTAAAATTTGTAGTAACAAGCGTTTCATGCTGTTGCCATTCAATATCTTCCCATGTATACCCGCTTTTTTGCGTCTTTGCCAGCTGAAATCGCCGTACCGGAGCAACCGGTTCCCATTCAGCATTACCTGCGTCAACCTCAACGTTTAGTGAACGCCCTGGTGGATCCCACGCGCTTAGAGCGACTCGGTGGCGATCGCTTTCGAATTTACGTTCGGCCGTTGAGTTTTATGATGCTCAATATTCAGCCCACGGTAGATTTAAAAATTTGGGCGGAAACCAACGGCACCGTCCACTTGCAATCGTCGGAGTGCGAATTGCGGGGTATCGAATACCTCAAAAAGCGCTTTAAATTCAATTTAGTCGGTAAGTTGGTGCCCTGTCAGGGACGCGACATGACTTACCTCAAAGGTCGAGCCAATCTCGAAGTCCGCGTCGAGCTGCCTCCGGCATTGTGGCTGACCCCGAAGCCCATCCTCGAAGGGGCGGGGAATGCTTTACTCATGAGCGTTCTGCGAACCATCGAACAGCGCTTGATGCGTCAGTTGCTCGTCGATTACAAAGCCTGGGCCAACGATGTGGGCACCAACATTTCCGGTGTTTGCCCTCCGGGTCTTTCCCCCGAAGTTCAAGGCTGAAAGAAACCGGCACCCTAGTGCAATACCGCAGAAATCATGACCGAGTTCTCAACCGGTAAAAGCTGCATGAGATCGGCATTTTTAATGACCCGTAGCGGCACTAGAACAGCGCTCGCGCATCCGATTCGAGACTCGAGGGTATCCGACAAACTTAGAGCCCAAGAGAAGCTCTAAGCCGAACAGGCTCAAACCCAGAGGCACACCGAGGTTGGTAAAATAGAGGAGTCCAATCTAGTTCGGTACAGAAGGTGTGAGGGCCAAACTCAACTCGCTATCTAAAAAAATTCTCGCTAATCTCGTCTTGGGGTTACTAACGCTGTTACTCGTTACGACCGTTTTCCCCGCCGCAGCCCGCCAGTCACAGCTTTCCGTACTTGCTCCCACGCCCATCGAAGCTGGCAAGCAACTGTACTTTTCCGGACAACTCTCGAGCGCCGTGGAGCGCTGGCAAGAAGCGGCTCGAACCTATCGAGAACGAGACGATCGACTCAACCTCGCCCTGGCGCAAAACTACTTGTCCCTGGCCTATCAGGACTTAAACCAGTGGGAAGAGGCCCGCAACGCCATTGCCCGCAGTTTTGAACTTCTGGCTCAATTTCCCGAAGACGATGGGACCGTTGCCGCTGTGTTGGGTCAATCCTTTAACTTTCAAGGGTCTCTCGATTTAGCCACCGGACAGGTCGAATCGGCCTTAGACAGTTGGCAGCAAGCCGAAGCCGCGTACCAGCGAGCGGGAGATACCGCGGGCATCATCGGCAGCCAGATCGATCGCGCTCAAGCTTTGCAAACCTTGGGGCAGTACCTGCGAGCGCAAGAACTCTTAGAACAGGTCAACGCCACCCTCGCTTCAGAACCCGATTCCCCCCTCAAAGCCGATGGATTGCGGAGTTTGGGGGCAACCCTGGGGGCGATCGGTAATTTAGAGCGCGCCCAAGAGAAACTCGAGCAAAGTTTAGCCATTGCCGAAGCCCTCAATCTCACCCCCGAGATGCGCGCCACCCTACTGGGTCTGGGCAATACCGCTCGAGATCGCAACGATTATCGAGCCGCACTGATTTACTACCAACGAGCGACGGAGTTAAGCCAAACCCTCCTAGAACGGGTGGAATTGTTGCTGAACCAATTAAACTTACTCATCAGCGCCGAACAGTGGGATGTGGCGATCGCATTGGTGCCGACGATCGACGAATTTATTTCGGAGTTACCTCCCTCCCGCATGAGCGTCAACGCCCGTATCAATTTCGCTCAAAGCCTGATGCGAATCGGTAGCGTCAGCGCGACCAGGGAACCCCTGGTCGCCAACGATCGCCAAATCGCCCGCCTCTTAGCGGATGCTGTCGCCCAAGCTCGGAAACTGCAAGATCGGCGGTCTCAATCCTACGCCATCGGTCAACTCGGACGGCTTTACGAAATTCGGGGCAACTTTTCCGACGCCCAAGAACTGACGGAACAAGCTCTGGCCATTGCCCAGGGTTTGAGTGCCTCGGATTTGTCCTATCGCTGGCACTGGCAACTGGGTCGCATCCTGAAAGCTCAAGGAGAACGCCAAACCGCCCTCGCGAGCTATACCGAATCCGTCAAGCTCCTCAAGACCCTGCGTCGGGACTTAGTGGCCATCGATACCGACTTGCAATTTTCCTTTCGCGATCGAGTCGAACCCGTTTACCGCCAACTCGTCGACTTGTTACTGAGTCCCGATGCGACCCCAGAAGACTTAATTCAAGCGCGCGTCGCCATCGAAACCCTGCAACTAGCCGAGTTGGATAACTTCTTTCGGGAAGATTGCTTGAGAACCAAAGCCATCGAAATCGACGACATCGATCCTCACGCGGCTGTCATTTACCCCATCGTCTTGCCCGATCGCATTGAGGTGGTTCTATCCCTACCCGGTCGCTCTCTGCGCCACTACGCCACGGCCGTGCCGATTGCGGAAGTCGAAAACACCCTCCAAACCCTCTTTGAATCTCTCCATTTAGCCTATTCAACCCAAGACCGTCTGGCTCTATCCGAGCAGGTTTATAACTGGCTGATTCGACCGGCCGAAGCCGATCTCGCGGCCGCAGACATCGAAACCTTAGTCTTCGTTCCCGAAGGGTTTTTGCGCAACCTACCCATGAGTGCCCTCTACGACGGAGAGCGCTACCTGATCGAAAAATACCGGGTCGCCATTTCGCCAGGTTTGCAGCTACTCGGGGCGCGATCGCTCGAACAAACCCAACTCAGCGCCCTGGCAGGGGGACTCACCGAAGCTCGTCAGGGATTTGTCGCGTTACCGGCCGTTGCTGGAGAAGTGGCCAAACTCAAACAAGAACTATCCGCCGACGTTTTTCTCAACGAAGCCTTCACCCGCACGAACCTGCAGAATAAAATCTCGAATACAAGCTTCGATATCGTCCATTTGGCGACCCACGCTCAATTTAGCTCCTCAGCGGAAGAGACCTTTTTGCTGACCTGGAACGATCGGGTCAACGTGAAGGAGTTTGGCGAAGTGCTGCAAACCCGAGAAGGACGGACGACCAACCCGGTGGAATTGCTGGTGTTGAGCGCTTGTCAAACCGCAGAAGGCGACGATCGCGCCACCTTGGGATTGGCCGGACTGGCGGTGCGATCGGGCGCGCGCAGTACCGTTGCCAGCCTGTGGGCCGTGCGCGACGAGTCCACCGCTCAACTGATGAAGGAGTTATACCAGCAGTTGCGCCAACAGCCGGGAATCGGTCGCGCCGAAGCCCTCCGACAAGCTCAGCTGTCTCTCATCGCCCAGCCGGATTTCAACCATCCCTTTTTCTGGTCTCCCTTTATTTTGATTGGAAACTGGCTCTAGGTGTTTGGGAATTGGAAGAAGATATGGGAGAGGGGGGGGGAGACAAGGAGGACAAGGGAGAGGGGGGAGACAAGGGAGAGGAGAATAATTCAAGACACCATTCCCCGTTCCCCATTCCCCATTCCCTCCAGATGTCCATTGACTCCCAAATATCGATCGAGGAAAACACTTGCAACCGATTATCGACGTTCAAAACCTCAGCAAAGTCTATCCCGTCGCCGTCAAGGAACCCGGCTTGAAAGGGACTTTGCGCCACTTCTTTCGCCGCACCTACCGTCAAGTGCAGGCCGTTCGAGAGGTGTCTTTTCAAATCGAACCCGGCGAAGTGGTGGGGTTTCTCGGGCCCAACGGTGCGGGAAAAACCACCACCCTGAAAATGCTGACGGGTTTGATTCATCCCTCTAGTGGAAAGGTGCGCGTGGCCGATTGCGTACCCTTCGATCGCGCTCGACCCTTCCTGCAAAAAATCACCCTGGTGATGGGGCAAAAGCAACAGCTCATTTGGGACTTACCGGCTTTAGATTCCCTGCGCATTAACGGTGCCGTTTACGGTTTGTCCGATCGCATCTTTCGCGATCGCCTTGCCGAACTTTCCGAGTTATTGTCCCTTGAAGGCAAACTCTCTCAACCGGTGCGCAAACTCTCTTTAGGGGAACGCATGAAAGCCGAACTCCTCGCAGCACTGTTGCACCAACCCCAGGTTTTATTTTTAGACGAACCCACCCTCGGTTTGGATGTGAACGCTCAGGTTGCCGTGCGGGAGTTTTTGCGAGAATATAACCGCCGCACGGGGGCGACGATTTTGCTCACCAGTCACTACATGGCCGATATCACGGCACTGTGCGATCGAGTGATTTTGATTTATGCCGGTCAGCTGATTTACGACGGTCGCTTAGAAGGATTGTTAGAGCGTTTTGCCCCCTATCGCGAAGTCAAAGTCGAACTGGCTTGCTCTAAAACCGAAAACGAATTGACCCCCTACGGCGAAATTGAATGTCTTGAAGGGCAATCCGTACGCTGGTTAGTCAAACGAGACACTTTAACCGCGACGATCTCTCGCATTTTAGCGGAGTTGGAAGTCCTCGATTTAACGGTCACCGATCCCCCAATTGAAGAAGTGATCGGTCGCGTTTTTCAAACCGGAAGCGTCGAAAAATCCATGCCATCTTAACAAAAAGTATTGCTTGATACGATTCGATCGAATTGTGTCAGTAATTCTTAATTCCGGCTTAAAATTACACGGACTTCTCAAAGAATCCTTTTACAATTCCTGAAGAAAGTTTTTCCATCAGGAGAATTGAATATGGCATCTTCGCTGCAAGGCCGGCAATCCTTAACGACGTGTTATTTTTGTCAGCATTATAGACCTGTTGGCCGGCGAGGAGGTCATTGTCAAATGATGAATGTTCCTGTAGAAAGTAGCTGGTCGGCGTGTTCTTTAGCGCATCCCATCTTTGAAGAACGCTGGGAACGCTCGACCGGTCTCGAATCGACAAAATCGGCTCGAGGTGCGGGTCATATAGACTAAAAGTTGATGGGGATCGAGATCGCGCGGTGCATAGAACTCGTGCGCTCGATATTAACTCGCGATTGCAAGCGAGCTAGATTTTTCACAACCTTTAATCGCGAAGCAAAAGGCGATCGACCTCTCTAATCTTGCAGAGGGGATCGCCTTTTCTTCAGGCAAAGATGGCTGACAAGACCCCTTCAGTGGCTCTCACTTCGGGTGATGGGTTCAATTTGAAGTAACCCGAGCTTTTACAGGTTACAAAATTTTGAGTGCTGAGGGCGATTGCAGTGAAATTTGGGAGGTGCCCAAACAAGCATCCACCCATCTAAGTTCGATCGAGAGCGACCGATTTTAAGGATTTCTTCGCTCGCCTCCCCCAGTTCCTCTTGCTTCCCACCCTGGCAAATACGGGCACCCTCATGAATGTGACCGTTGCCATATCTTGCAGGTATAGCGCTCTGCCCGTATTGGATTGAGGTAGACCCCCGGAAGGGTTAGTCGGCAGTCTGTCTGGCGGAAGCTGTGCTCTCATACCAGTGATTGCACGACCCGACAAATTTCTCGTATAGCGCTTCGTCATCAGTTTATTTACACTCTTGAAAAAATCGGTTTTTCCCATTCCCCGTTCCCCATGACTGAAAATCTGTCATGATACCAGCGCGAACTGCTATACACTCAAAAATTAACGATTTTAGGCTCGAAACAGATGTTTGAAAAAATTAACGAATATCTCATTTACATTCATGGTGTATCGCAAGAGAACAATCAAAATCATCGCGAAACCTATAACAGCCTCCACAATGGCGTAACCGCAGTGAAACGAGACTTTCCCCATCGAGCGGATTGGGTGAGTGCCAATCGCTGTGATGTGGAATGGGGATGGCATTATGACACCCAGGTTTCTTTTGAGGGCGATCGCCTTCTAGCGGTTGCTCAAGAGAAATTTGCCGAGCGCGTTTTTCCACAGATTGAAGATGTCCGCGATTGGACGGCCAATCCCGTTCGCTTGATGCTCAAATCCTTGAGGGAACTCACGATTAAAGGGTTTTCCGATATGTGTTACTACGCCTCTCGAGATGGTAAAAATAGCATCCGCGCCACCATTGCCGCTCAAATTCTGCAATCGATTCGCCAACCTCTAGAAAACGACGAACCCATCTCTCTGACATTATTAGGTCATAGTGCCGGCTCGGTTGTGGCTTTTGACTTTCTGTTCTATCTGTTTGCCCCGCAAGAAATTCTCAAACAGCACGAGTTTATTGAAATCGAACGCTACGATGTAACGGCCGATCGCGTCGAGGATTTCCGGAAACTGCGGCATCTGGCGGAAACCGGCAAGCTTCGAGTTCGTCGCTTAATCACCTTCGGTTCGCCCATTTCGATGCTGGCATTTCGCAGTAATGCAGTGCTCGAAATTCTCGCAAACGGCAATAAGTTAAACTCCAGTTACTATGGATTCGATCGCAATCCTGAAGGGTTTGGAAATCCTTTGCCCGGAGCGCGTTGGCTCAACTTTTGGGATAAAGATGACTTTATTGCCTGGCCGGTGACGGAACTCATGGAAGACTCGCCGGCGGTTGAAGATATTTACACCGATATCGGCGATCGAACGACGACGGTTCATAACGAATATTGGAAGAGTAAAGTCCTGCACGAAGAAATTGCCGCACGTTGGTAGGTGGTTACAGCTAAGCTTGCGTCTCGCTATCGTCATCGTAGCGTTCGCGAGCCAATTTCACCTCTTCGATATAAGTATTCCCCCAGTCCGCTAGCAAGCAAAGGGGATCGACTAAGGTTTCTCCCAAATCCGTCAGCGAGTATTCCACCCGAGGCGGCACTACGGGAAAAACCTGACGTTTCACCAACCCATTACGCTCTAAATTACGCAGTGTTTGTGTGAGCATCTTTTGGGAAATTCCCTCAATTTTGCCTTGCAGTTGGTTGTAACGTTTCGTTCCGAAGGTGAGGCAATAAAGAACGATAACGCTCCATTTACTCGAGACGATATCTAAAACTTGTTGCGTGGGGCAATCGAGGGTGAAGATTTCCGGTTCTGGGATATTGTGAATTGGCTTGCGCACCATTGGGTTCCTATCTAACTTGAAAGTACCTACTTGCGGGGGTGTCGGGTCTCCAGCCATCATAACCCTAACCGTTCGATCGCCAAGATTTACCTCATGAGTCCCGATTTGTTCGCCCCCATAACGCTCGGTTCCCATCAGTTATCCAATCGGATGGTGATGGCCCCGATGACGCGCCTGCGGGCGAATGACACCGTGCCGACGGAGTTGATGGCCAGCTACTACGCCCAGCGAGCATCGGCCGGTCTCATCGTCACCGAATGTACGATGGTGTCTCCCCTGTCTCGCGGCTACCTCAACTGTCCGGGGATTTACACCGACGAACAGGTAGAAGCATGGAAGCAAGTGACCGAAGCCGTTCGCAGCCAGGGTGGGAAAATCTTTTTGCAACTGTGGCATAGCGGGCGCGTGTCCCACCTGTCTTTACTCGACGGGGAACCGCCCGTCGCCCCCAGCGCGATCGCTCCAACCGGCCAACTCCATACCCCCATTGGCAAAGTCGAAATCGAAACGCCGCGCGCCCTAGAAACCTCAGAAATTCCCGAAATCGTCGAGCAGTTTCGTCAGGGGGCGCAAAATGCAATGGATGCCGGGTTTGATGGCGTGGAACTGCACGGGGCATTCGGCTATCTCATCGACCAATTTCTTCAGGACGGTTCCAACCAGCGCACGGACGAATACGGTGGAGGGATTACCAATCGGGCGCGTTTTCCTCTAGAAGTCGTCGAAGCGGTAACGAGCGTGTGGGGAGGCGATCGCGTCGGCATCAAACTTTCCCCCAGCAACACCTTCTACGGCATGTCCGACTCGAATCCCCAAGGCACCTTCGGCTACCTCATCGAAGCCCTCAACCGCTTCAACCTCGCCTATTTGCATTTGATGGAACCCAACGAGATCGATTTAGCCACCCGGGACGTCCTCAATCCCGTTTTGCCGGTTTTCCGCTCGACGTACCACGGCGCGATCGTCACCAATGGGGGGTACGACAAAGCCAAAGGCAATGCCGTTCTGGAGTCTGAGGAAGCCGAGTTGGTTTCTTTTGGCAAACTGTATCTAGCGAATCCGGATTTAGTCGATCGCTTCCAACTCGATGCCCCCTTAAACGAACCGAATCCTCAAACCTTTTACGGGCGGGAGGGACAACCAGCAGAAGTGGGATATACGGATTATCCCGTTATCGACGATCGCCCTGAGTAATGGCATTTGAGAATCGTGATGGTGGACGATCGCAATTTATGAGCTTCCAAAACCTCAAAGCCCAATTCAACCTGCCGCTCAAATTTTGGATCGTGGCATCGATTGCCTTTATCAACTCCGTCAGCTTCACCATCATTATTCCCATCCTCTATCCCTACGCCCGAGAATTCGGACTCAGCGACTTTCAAGCCAGCTTGCTGACCGCGGTTTATGCCATCTCCCAATTTGTCGCCACCCCCGTTCTCGGTCGTCTCTCCGATGTTCTCGGGCGCAAGCCGCTATTGGTGGTGAGTCTTCTGGGAACGGTACTGGCCAATCTACTCGCCAGCATCGCCCCTGTTGCCGGATTGCTCTATTTCGCGCGGATTTTGGACGGTTTGACTGGGGGAAATAGTTCGATCGCCAAAGCCGTCATTAGCGATACCACCACCCCGGCAGATCGAGCGAAAGCCTTCGGTTTGTTCGATGCGGCGTTTCGCTTGGGTTTCGTCACCGGTCCGGCCATTAGTTACTTTGCCCAAACCTTACCCACGTTTCCCGGAGTATCTCCCTTGGGGATGAGTTTCTTTGCTGGGGCGGCGATCGCAGCATTGGCAACGGCACTGACCGTATTCTGTCTTCCAGAAACCCTACCCGCGCGAGAACCCTTCCAATGGCGTTGGAAAATGTTCGGTTTTGGGAAAATTCTGCGATCGGCAAAGCATCCGCAACTCGGTCGGGTTTTCTTGCTGACGTTTGCCAGTGGATTTACGTTTACGATTTTCACCTTTGCCTTTCAGCCCTTTTTCCTCAACGTTCTCGATCGCGATGCCAAGGATTTGGCGGTCATGTTTACCCTGTTCGGTGTGCTGGGAGTTCTCACCCAAATTTTTGCCGTCGGACCGATCGTCCAACGATTTAATCTCGCCAACGTTCTCGTTGCTGCCATTGCCGCACGGGGCTTGGCATTCCTCGCACTCCCCGCATTCCCCGTGCTGCCGATTTTCGTGGGTTTGGTGTGTTGGTTGGGGGTGGCGAACTCCTTTCCGATGCCCTTAATCTCGGCGATTTTATCGGCAAATACCAGCGATCGCGAACAAGGAGAAATTCAAGGCATCAATGCCTCCTACCTGAGTATTTCTAATGCGTTGGGACCGGCTGTGGCGGGCGTACTCGTCAGCCTGGGCTACGGTACCCCATTTTGGGTGACGGGGGTGCTGACATTGCTCGCGGCGGGGTGGGCATGGAGCTTAAAATCGATGCTAAATTGCGATTGTCGAGCATCGGCTTAGGAGGAGGGGAAGAGAATTAAAAATTAAAAGTTAAAAATTCAAAATTCACTTCCTTCTCCCCTCTTCCCATCTCTTCATTTCCGCGTCATAGCCTTTCCCGTTCCTTATTCGCACCGATCGCTAAAATGAGCAATCCAAACTTACAAACCAATCCGTTAGACGTGCCTGCGGCAATCCGCCAGCGTCGTTCGATTAAAAGTTTCAAACCCGATCCGATTTCTCCAGAGTTACTCAAACAATTAATAGAACTGACAGTAGCGGCACCGAGTAGCTGGAACCTTCAGGATTGGCGTATCGTTGTGGTGCAAGATAACGCCCAACGGCTTGCCTTGGCGGGGGCGGCTTTCAACCAGCAGCAAATCGTTCAAGCCCCGGTGACGTTCGTGTTCGGGGCAGATGCGGCAGCTTGGAAAAAAGACCAAACCCCCATTTACGACGCCGCCCGCGAAAATGGAGCGTGGCCGGCAGAAACCATCGAATATTTTAAAACCGTCGTTCCTCAATTTCAGACGGGATTGGGGGATAAAAATCGCGAGTACGCTGTCAAAGATGCGACGATCGCGGCGACGCATTTGGTGCTGGCGGCCGAAAGTTTGGGGTTGGCGACCTGTTTTATGAACGGTTTTGTCGAAGATAAAGTCAAAGCTGTTATTGGGGCAACGGACGATCCGGATTTGGCGATCGCCGTTCTCATCCCCGTGGGTTATGCTGCCGAACCTCGTCTCGATCCGGGTCGATTGCCCCTTTCGGAAAATGTGTTTGTCGATCGCATCGGCAACTCCTATTCGGGTTGATGGGAATGGGGAATAGAAATCGGTGACTTTGCCCCATCCTCCGCATCTCGTTCGAGGATAGGTTTTTGATTCCGCTAGATTTGAGCGGGGGGAGAGCAAGCAGACAACACCAGAGTGAATTTCCTGGTGGTTCGCGAAGGCACTCGATCGCAGTTGCCATTCGATATTAAGACAACACAAGCCCATTGTGTAATTCTGCTGAAGTCTTCCCCCGCCGCCTCCGGACGCTTCCAAAGCTCCCGAAACCCACCTTCACCAGTGTCCGCCCTTGCGATGGCGATGGCGATAATTTAGGATGAAGATCGAGGGGTAGCGGTCGAACCCAAGTCCAGTAATCCTCTAGACAAATCATCCTGTCGAAGAACCGTTACGGTCATTTGTGACGACGATCGCGCGAATGATTGTTCTGTATCCTCCGTTTGCAGATCTGAGTCATCGGTGGTTGGGTTCGAGAGAAATGTGTCCGACCAGCTGGCTTCTCAAATATGGTTGTTGGGATGGAAAGATGTTGATGACCCCAAAACACCTGTCAAATCGAAGCGGCATCCCCACAGAAGAGGTCAGGCAAACGGCAGCCAAGCTTTAGTCCCTCGCCAGGAAGTACGACACCCGACCCGCGAACATGCGATCGCGATCGCATGGTGAGTTGGAACGAGATCGCACCTTGGCTGTTTATATCTCACTTTATATTCCGATGAAGATCCTCTATTGTCGAGGTTTCGATCGCTGTCAAACTCTTCATCAGGGGGGATATTAATAAGCACAGAGTTTTACAGGCTTAAATGGAAATGTTTCTCGATCGCTCCCAGGTCTCCCTTGAAGAATTATTTGCCCATGCCTGGAACACCGGTTGCCTCACGGATATCGAGCAGCAGCAGCTCAGAGAAAAGCTGCTCGAACAATCGGTCACCCGAGACGAACAAAGTACGATCGAACGCTTGCTTCACGCAACCCGGCGTGGCTGGCTGAAAGTGATTTAATCGCCCTGCATCGAGAGTTGGAGCAACAATTACTCGATGGTTCTCGACGGTATCTTCTCATTTCATCAGACGGATTTCTTTCGCTTTCCTCCTCGAA
This sequence comes from Zarconia sp., assembly GCF_057467645.1. Taxonomy (NCBI): domain Bacteria; kingdom Bacillati; phylum Cyanobacteriota; class Cyanophyceae; order Oscillatoriales; genus Zarconia; species Zarconia sp. The sequence goes on along the minus strand of NZ_JBRJXU010000174.1, from coordinate 12,074 downwards.
ACAAAGCCGAAAGAAACCCGCCACCTTCAATTTATCCCGTTGTTTGCCGCGCGGGTGAAATGCGAGAGTCTCGAAGGACTCTGAGGCCGCATCACTCCGGTTCTGACGAACTCGACGACTCTGACGCGGGTTCGGATGCCACCCCAAAATAGGTTTTAAACAATTCGTGTGCGATCGGGGCCGCAGCTTTCGAGCCGTATCCGCCTTCTTCCACCACAACAGCGATCGCAATTTCGGGGTCGCTTGCCGGGCCGTAGGCCACGTACACCGAGTTATCTTCTTGACCGGGAACTTCCACCGTTCCGGTTTTCCCCGCAGTGAGCGGAATCAAACCATCGTTAAGCGACCGTGCCGTACCGCTTTCCACCACAGCTTGCAGTCCGGCGCGAATCACTTCTAGGGTTGCCGGTGCGATCCCCGTGGGTTCCGGTGCGGTTTCGGGGGTATTTGTCTGCTCGACGCGAATGTGGGGTTTAACCCGCATGCCGCCATTGGCCACCGTCGAAACCATCACGGCGAGTTCCAGGGGGGTGACTAACACCAACCCCTGACCGATGGACATACTCACCGTATCTCCCGTATACCAGGGTTCGCCGTAGAGTTCTTCTTTCTCCTCGGGGGTCGGCAGAGAACCGGGAAAACCCCCTTCGAGTCCGAGTAACTCTAAATCCGTCGTGCCAATTCCCAAGATCTTGCCCCATTTGGCAATTTCCTCGGGACCGGAAGCCATGCCGACCTGATAGAAGAAGGTATTGCTGCTGTAAGCTAAGGCGTCGAGAAAACCAATGACGCCGTAGCCGCCGCTGTGTTCGTGAAATTGTGTCCCCCCGACAGTGATGTAAGACGAGGTTCCCAGAACGGAATCGGGGTAAAACTGACCGGACTCGATGCCAGCGACTGAGGTGACGATTTTGAAGGTACTACCGGGGGGATAGCCCTGTAGAGCGCGGTTGAGAAACGGCTTATCCGCGCCTTGGAGGCGTTCCCACTCCGAGGAAGCCACGCGACGGGTAAAGATATTGGGATCGAAGGTGGGAGCGCTGGTCATCGCCAGTACCGCACCGGTTTTGGCATCCAGGACGACCGCCGCACCCCGTCGATTTCCCAGGGCTTTTTGAGCGGTTTGCTGAAGTTCTAAATCGAGGGTGAGGTTGAGCGTCGTTCCCGCTTCGGCTTCTTGAGTTCCTAACTCTTGAATTTCCTTTCCTTTGGCATTAACTTCGATGAGTCGGTTCCCCCACTTCCCATCTAATCGTTCTCCAGCCGCGCGTTCGATGCCCATTTTGCCGACCAGCATTCCCATGGGATAGTCGGGGTTTTCCTTCAAGTCTTCTTCCGTTGCCTCGCCAATGTATCCGAGCAGGTGCGCGGCGAGGGTTTGATGGGGATAGAAGCGGCTGGAGTCCCCGCGCACCTCTAATCCGGGGAATTCCCGAATGCGTTCGCTCAGGGTGATGAAAGTTTCTCGATCGATATCGCGACTGATTCTGACGGGGACATTTGCCGAAAAACCCGCTCTTTCCAATTGTTGGAGGATCTCATCGGTCGACATGTCCAAGATCGCACTCAACTGAGCGGCCGTTACCCGCCATTCTCGGGGAGATTGCTGCCTCGGCCACAGATAGACCGATCGGGAGAGGCGACTGGTGGCAATGGGTTTCTCGTTGCGATCGAGAATGTTGCCTCGCGCGGCGGGAACGGGGACGAGTCGCACTCGATTGTCTTCAGCCGCAGCTCGGTGTTCTTTGCCTTCTACGAGTTGGAGTTGAGCGATCCGCGCGCTGCATATTCCCAGTCCGAGGCTGACGAGTCCCATGATAAATAATGCTCGAAACGTGCGCCCTTTGAGTGCGGCACGATCGGTCACTTGGGTGGGTTTAACCGTGTAGGATGAAGGTCTGGAGCTAATAGACGTCAGATAAAGATCGCTTTTCATTTGGATTGAGACAGGAGTATGAAGATCGATCGGCGATTTGGGCCAAACGAAGGTTCTGGCTCGTTGGAGTTTTCGTTCGCATCCCGCGAGCGTCGATCGAATAGTTGTCAAGGGAAAATTGGCTAAAACCCCATCGGCATGGCTCCGATGCTCTAGATTGTTTCTCGGCTGAATCTAGAGAGCTGAGGTTTCTTGAGATTTCCGTACTTATTGGAGCGAACTGCGAGCACCCACGAGCCGTTGAGACGAGAAAAATACGGATTTTTTATTTCTCTATTGCTAAAACTCTACTATATTTAGCCTAAACCGCATCCGTGAAAGTACCCATTCTTATAAATATACCGTCCAATTCACACCAAAACAGCATCAATTACCTCAAAAAAAACTTTGAGAGAACTTTGGAAAAATTAGATTTTTGGATTGTGTGTTTAAAGTGACAAAAATCATTTTTACAATTTTAATTTCAATCAAAAAAGAGCGTTTATCAAGGGGTTATATTTTTTCCATACAGGCAAAGTATAACCTCTTCCGTAAAGTCTCAAATAAAAAAACGATCGCTCAAATTAAAGAATTTGTAATATGATAGAAGACCTTTCAATATCCTTACCAACTGGGTGTATAATTGGCCGGGCCACAGCATCCGATATCCGATCGATTCGGAAAATGGTTCTGGGGGCAAAACTCGATCCAACTCAGTTACGCTGGCAACAATTTTGGATCGTCAAATGCGATCGCAATGTGGTCGCTTGCGCCCAGTTACGAGAATTTTCCCAAGCCCAAGAGTTGGGTAGCCTGGTGGTGCTGCCGGCGTGGCGCGGTCGCGGCTTGGGCACTTACTTGACGCAACATCTGGTCGAGCAAGCCACAAAACCCTTGTATCTCGAATGTCTGGGCGATCGACTCGCCCAATTTTACGCACGCTTTGGATTCCGTCCCATTGCTTGGACCGAACTGCCGCGATCGCTCCAATTCAAGTTTGGCATTTCTCAACTCGGTCGACTTTTGCTGCGAATTCCGGTGGTTATCATGCAGTATCGAGGGGAGGACAAGGGAGACCAGGGAGACTAGGGGGACAAGGGGACAAGGGGACAAGGGGACAAGGGAGACAAGAGAGAGGGGGAAGATGGAAGAGAGAATTAGCAATGATTCTTAATGTGAATTACGTCTAATGTGAATTAGAAGCTCAACCCCTTACTCGATGTTTGCTTCTTTCAATCTATTTTCCGTTCCCAATTCTACTGTTCAAGATTGTCCGACGATAATCGACCATAACCCAAACGCGAGGACGATCGCCCCTAGATGTTGGGGTAAGAGCGATCGAAAAGATTGACGGGCGATCTTTTGGGTCAGGAGGATGCTAAAGATCGTGGAGAGAACAATGGTGGTTCCTTGCAAAAAGGCGATCGCAGCTGGATGCACCACCCAAATTGGCAACCCCTCCCCTTGCCAGCCAAACGTTGCCACCGTGACGGGAATAATCCGTCCGGCTTCCCCCAACCCCAAATAGAGGTAATGGGCGAGGCTGCCTCCCCAAACTAAGGGTAAATACCCATAAGCAATCTCGATAAACGATCGCGCCTTGAAGGTTCCCCGGATGCGATGCAACAGTACGATCGCCCCGTATCCCAACAACGGCACCACCGATGGCACAATTAACGCCGCCATCGAGAACCCCAAGTGCGGCCAGAATTGGCTTAAATCCACATCTAACCCCAATTGGGTGTTAATTTCGGGCAAGCGGTGCAAGAAAATCCCTCCTAACAGTAGCCCCAATAGTGCCACCTCGTAGCTGCGGGGAACGTGGGTCGTCCACAGTTCGATGGCGGGGGGACGCAAATTCAGTTGGACCGATCGATGGGGACAGGCTTTGAGGCAGGTCATGCACAATACGCAGTCTCGATTATCTTCGAGTTGGGCCGGATGGGAGTAGAGAGGACACCCATTTGTTTCTTGACCTTCCCCCTTCTCGGGGCCACCTTTGTAACACTGGTAAGTGGTGCATTCGGCCGAACAAATCCCTTTTTGTGCCCGCAGTTCGGTGACGGCGAGTTTGGCAAATAACCCGTTCATGCCACCAATGGGACAGAGGTAACGACACCAAAAACGACGCTCGAAAATCAGGGAAAATATCACCGCCCCAGCCGTAATCAGCAGCAGCAGGCAACTGGATAAATAAGCGGTATTCTCCAGATGCCACAGTTCCTCCCACAGAAAAATGAGGGTAAACAACCCGAAGAGAAACCAGCCTCCCCATTTATCCGCTTCCTGGCGGGGCCAGCGTTTGAGTTGACGGGGAAAGAACTTCAGGGACAGTTTTTGAGCGATTTCCCCGTAAATCATGAACGGACAGACCGAACACCACAGGCGACCGATAACGGGAAAACCCAGGAGAATCAGGGGCCACCACCAGGCCCAAAAGAGATTCAAGGCAAAATTTGTATTGCGGGTTTGGGGCCCGAGAAATAGAATCCCTACCACCAGGGCAAAGAACCAACTCGTGATGCCGTAGTTGATGCCATCGGGCCACAGGGAACTGCGCAGAAAGTGTCGGAATTTGGGATAGCCCGCCAGGAGGTTGAAGCGAAACCGATTTTTGGGAGTCGACACCGACCACAAGAGTTCTTCGGTAAGGACGGATGCGCCTTCTGCTTGAACGATCGCCCGTTCGATCAGATCGTTCAACTCCCGCAGGTTATTGGGAAAATCGTACGCTTGCAACCGGCGCAAGGCTTCTGGGGTGATGCAGGGTTTGGGGATGCCTCGGTTTTGACAGTAGACGCTGATGTAGTAATCGGCTTGGGCTTTAATATCGGTTTTGCGCACCCGCAGCGGGGGAACTTTGATTTTATGCGCAATGAAGCGATCGAATTGAGGCATCGTCCGTTCGGCAATCGAAACGATGTGGGCGCGACACAGACGGGGTTCCGCTGGTGTTTGGGGGTCGCGGGTGACGGGGGTATAGGTTCCGGTTTCGAGAAGCTGGGCGATTTGAGGGCAAAGTTCCTCCGGCAGATCGTGGATGTTATTGAGAACGATCGTGCCCTCTCCCACCCATTCGATCGCCCCCGGCTTTCCCCCCGCGCGACCGAACAGTTCCGCCCCACTGCTTTGCAACAGCCCGCTGGTGAGTTGGATAACTGGTTCTCGCCGCCAGTCGGAACTGTAGTGAACCAAAGCGGCAAGATTGTCTTTTTCCAATCCGGGTTCGCCGAAAATCAATACCGGATGGCGATCTTTGCTCGCTTGCCGGATTTGTTGGCGCAAGCGGACGGCATAGCGACTGGTGCCGACAACCCCCCGTCGTGCTTTGGGAACCAGATAGGGGCGCAATTGGGCTTGGCGTTCCCGTTCGTAGGCCAGTTCTTCGGAGACGCGATCGAGATTTTCGACGAGTTGTTGTTGGTAGGCGCGGGCAATTTCTGGGTATCGATCGAGAATGGAGCGAAATCGATCGGCCGGGATCGCCCAAATTTGCGACTCGCACAGAGCGGTAATTGTATATAGGCTGGGATCGTCGAGTAAAAACGCTTGCAAGTCGATCGTCGAACCGGGCAGCAAACAACAGGGGCCGGTGGCGCATTGTCGCTGGAGTTTACCCCGTTCGAGGATGTAAAGTGCTTCTGGAGGAGTATTTTCGACGGTTAAGTTTTCGTGTTCGGCAATAGTGCGAGGTTCGAGTACATCCGCAATTTCTTGCAAAATCTCAACCGAAAGAATCCCCAGTTCCGTGCGTTCTGTCAGCCATGTCACCCGTTCTGACGCTATCATCGGTAAATCCCCTACCGCTCGATAGCCTTATTATCGATCTCGATGACACTTTCCGATCTGCCAAATCTCTGGGTTCCGCTGGTCTTGCTGGGCCTAATTGCGATCGCCGCTTTCTATTTTAACCGAGTTGCATAGTAGAACAGCCATGCCGACAGACGATACGGTCGTTGACCTCGATTCCCTAAGCGCTGACATGACGAGGATAAGCCGACGTTGCTGGGGGATAGCGGCAGAATAGATATCCGTAAAAATACAGGAGTATCAAGCGCGATCCTGGCGACTGCTCTAGAACAGCCCAAACTTAAACTGACCGCTCTCTCCCCCAGCTCCTCCCACGCACTAGAAGCTAGCACTCTCCCTCAAAGGAGCATCGGGTAAGACACTTTGTTGGCGTTGCCACTCCTCGAGCAGGTCGCGGTAAATCCCACTGACGACATGAGATGCGCTGTAAGGTCGAGCGACTTTTACGCACACCTCGGTTGGGTACAGTTCGGGATGTTCGAGCACCCGTTCGAGCGATCGGGCGATCGCCGTTGGAGTTTGCTCGTCACAGACGATACCGCTATCGGGGGTGAGAAAGTTGGGGGTTTCGCCGGCGCGGGTGGTCACCACGGGAGTGCCGCAGGCGAGGGATTCGATCGAACCTCGTGCCAGACCTTCGTAAGCGCTGGTTAAGACAAAGAGACTGGAAATTTGGTACAGGCGGGCGAGTTTAGCTTGTTCCATGGGGTCGAGGAAGGTAACGCGATCGCCGATTCCCAATCGTTCGGTTTCCGCTCGCATATCCGCTTCGAGTTCCCCCTGACCCACCACCAGCAGGTGGGCGTTTTCCACCTGAAGTGCGGCGATGGTTCGCGCCAGTAGGAGGGGTTGCTTTTGAGGATGCAAGCGACCGGCAAAGAGAATGAAGCGGGTGGCTTCGGGCAGGTTGAGTTCTCGCGCCAGTTCGACTCGACCTCGATGGCGTTCGTCGGCATTCAGGGGGTAGAAAATCTCGCCATCGACGGTATTGGGAAGGTAAGAGATGCGATCGGCGATTTGGGGATAGCGCGTTTTAAAGGTTTCGGCAGATTTGGTATTGCACGAAAGAACGCGATCGAATCGAGGGACTAACATGCGCTCGAGAGCATAGTACACCCGAGGAAACCGCCGCCAAAAAATACCGCCTTCCCGACTCGCACCGCTAATGGCGCGATCGAAATCGTTGTGAATGTAAAAAATCTTGAACCCCGACCATCCCCAGGTGAGGGCTGTGGGTTCTAAGCGGTGGAATTGCAAGAAATCCGAGTCGAACTTGCGTCCCCACAGTGCCATTGCGTATTTAAGAGTGGTCGGGATGCGGCCGCGGATGTTGTCGTTGGCGACGTAGACGATCGGCATAAAGTCAAAGGTGCGATCGAACAACTGAGCTTTCTGCCATTGTCCCAGGGGGGTTTTCGGATCGTTACTCGTACCGACCAACCGCAGTTTAAATTCTGACGGTGCGTATTTGAGAACGTATCGAATGCAGGTCTGAATCCCGCCAATACTGGGATTCCAAGGATTGAACTGATAGAAAACGGTCAGAATAGGTTGACGCATTGCCTGGTTCCTTAACAAAATCCGTAAGGTTTGCGTGATATCACTTACGTATACGCTACAATAGATTTACCTTTTAATAACCCATTCTTAACCTTTGCTTCTTTAAAGAATGTAAATAATCCAGAATCGAGGGAGATTAAAAGGCAATCCGTTCGAGGGTCGTGGGATGAATCCTACGGACTCAATGAATGAAAATCAAAGAAAATCTTAAGCCTTTTATCATTTTTTGATAAATGATGAAAAGTCGAACGAGACCTTGACTTTCATAGATAGCAATGTCTACGTCTTCCATGAATCGTCACGTCTTGTCCTTTAGAAAAGTTTAAAGTGCGAGCCGGTGCTGAGACTGGAAAACTCGAATTTCGATCGACTTCAACAAAAATTAAGATTTTTTGGGGATGAGATGACTCACGTTTATAGGCTTAACTTCAATCGATTAATCTCGCTAAATTGAGATTCAAGTATTGAATAAAGTCAAGATGTAACAAACAAAACTTTAAATTTAAACCCGGTAATGGATAAAACTTCCTTTGAGTTGTCCCCTGCATCCGCATTAAAGCGGCATTGGGGAGTTGCATTAGCCGCGTTTGCCTCCGCCGTGGGTGCATCGATCGTCTACCTGGCAATGACACCGTCTACCTATGAAACCAAGGCCCGACTCTTGGTGGTCGAGCAAGAAGGGAGCGTTTCCAATCTCGGTCAAGCGCTCACCGATAGCAATACCAAAACGCCCAGTAAGACGGCCGATCCCATTGCCACGCAAGCAGAACTGGTGAAGTCACAAGCGGTTCTCGATCGAGCATTAGAGAACTTTTCCCAAACCTCGTTTATCTCGGTCGAGCAACTGCCATCCACCCAAAAACTCTCGAAAGCGGTCAAAGTTCGGATCGTTCCAGCCACCAATATTTTGAAATTGAGCTACACCGATGGCGATCGAGACATTGCGACGGGATTGCTCAATGCGATCGCCGAGGCCGCCGTTGCCGAAAATATCGAAACCATTCGCTCGGAAGCCACGGCGGTGCGAGAATTTCTCGAATCCCGCATTCCCGAACAGCAACAAAGATTGCAAGAAGCCGAATACGCCGAAAGCGATTACCGACAAGCCAACGAAATCGTCTCCCTCGAAGTCCAAACCCAGACTTGGGTCAATAGTTTGGCCGCCCTCGAACAAGAAGAGCGCGCCCTCCTGGCTCAGTTGCAAGAAGCCTCCACTCGCAACGATTTGCTCGAAGGCGTCACAGGAGTCAAGAGTCCTCGGGCGGCCTACAACGCCGTTCGCATCGGACAAGATGAAGAACTCCAAGCCTTGAAAAAAGAACTCAACGAGCTAGAAGTGACGATTCTCGATCGCCAGTCCGTGCTGACGAACCGACACCCGGAAATGCTGGCACTGCTCGACAAACGCGCCCAACTCCAGCAACTGTACGCCCGGACTCTCGGGGGCAATGCCAATCGCAAAGCCGGTCCCAGGGGCGATATCGCGTCCGATGCCGTCAGCCAAGATTTAATGACCCGTTACACCATCGGCGAGATCGAGACTCAAGCCCTGGCCAGTCGGCTCGATCTCGTGCGAGGGGAAGTCAATAACTTGCGCAATCGGCTCGCCCAGCTTCCCGCCCAGAGACAACCCCTGGCGCATCTCGTCCGTCAGCGGGAAGAAGCCGAAGCCACCTTGGAATTGTTGAAAGGCAAACTCGAAGAAGCCCAAATTGCCGAAGCTCAACTGATCGGCAATCTCCGAATCGTCGGTCGAGCGGAAGTTCCCATCGAGGCGATCTCACCCCAACCCCCCGTTTTCTTGCTGCTGGGAATGGCGGCCGGTTCGGTAGCCGCGATCGCCATCGTTCTCTTCCTCGAAATTATCGACGTCCGACTGCGAGATGGCGTCGAAGCCGAAAATCTTTTGGGACTGCCGCTGTTGGGCGCGTTACCCGAGCTTCCCCCCGACTTGGCTCGCGTTTCGGATTTAGAAGACTTTCTCAACGCGCCTATGGAGGTGGAACCCTATCGAAGATTGCTCAAAACCATCGATTCAAAGGGGTTTCGCCGAGGGTCGCGTTCCCATGAGTCTCCCAACGGTCGTTCGTCGGGCGCCGTGCTACAAGTTCCCATTTCCGACAAACCCCGCATTATTGCCATCAGTAGCGTCATGCCCACCGAAGGCAAATCGGCGGTGGTGTTGCACTTATCCGCCGTTGCGGCCATGTTCGGTCGACGGACGCTGATCGTCGATGCAGATTGGCAAAGTCCTTTGCAACATTACTTCTTCAGCCAACCCGTCTATCCCGGGTTGATGGAATCCCTCAAACACCCGGCATCCTTCCGCAATTCCGTACGATCGACCCAGATCGAAAATTTAGATCTCTTGCCCTACGGTCAGCGATCGAGCCGTCCCTCCGCACCGAGCGAATCTTCAGCCATGAAAACCCTGCTCGCCCATGCCAGTGCCCATTACGATTTGGTCGTGATCGATGTGGCAACTATGAGTCTGTGCGCCGATGTCACTACCCTGAGTCAGTGGACTGATGGGGCGATCGTCGTGGTCCGACCGAACTTTACCGCCAAAGAAACGATCCGTCGGGAAGTCTCCGAAGCCTGTAAGAGCGGTGCGGTCATGTTGGGCGTGGCGATGAACGAAACCGTCACGATCCAAGAAAAGCATCCCCCGACATCCTGGAGCGAGCGCAGCTCTGCTTCTTCCCCAACTCCCCCCCAAGGTGGATGGCAACCGGTGGGAGGGCATTCGGAAACCCTTTGAGGTCGAGACGATTGCCATCGTAATGAGGACACTCGTGGGGGTGAGCGGGGGAAGCAGGGGAAGCAGGTCATCGCTCCCGATCTCCGATCGACCTCACGTAAACCATCTGTTTTTCGGGTAAATTGCCAGCTTGCTTGGTACGGCCAAGGCGATGGCGCGATATCGAGCGAACCTCATGAATAATGCAGGCTAACTCGAATGACAACTGCCATAACACCGATCGACCCGCTAGAAATTGCCCGGTTTTTGATTATAGATAGCCGATCGCTGAATACGATATGTCAAACATCAAGCTCGATCGCGACCCGCAACCCTCTTCCAATCGGATCGTCGGCATCATTGGAATGGTCGGAATTCTTTTGGGCGGGGCGATCGCATCGATATCCGTCGCCCAACCCCTTTTCCCCGCCCTCATCGCCATCCTCATTGCCGCCCTCTTCTTCTTCGGCAAAGATTTCGATCGGGCTGTATTGGGATTGCTCGTCATCCGCAGTTCTTTAGATGTCTTTTCCGAATACCAAGCCCCATCGGCATGTGCCATGGGCATCATCTTCATCGTAATCATCTATCTAATCGGACGGTCGATCTCCAGACAAAAGATCTACGTCGATGGATTCTGGTGGTTTTTCGCGGGATGGGCCCTCTTACAAGGCTTGTGGGTGATTCTTTTGCCCTTGGGCGGCTTGGGACTCGACGGCTCGTTTTTCGGGAGTGCATTTCGCGAATGGCTGCGGACATTTTCCTGGGTTATGGGGTATCTGCTCGTGATGCAACTCAAAGAACGACTCTCCCCCCAGCAAGTGGTGACCGCACTCTTCCTGAGCCTGGTTGCCCCCATCTCGGCGGCCTTCCTCCAAGTTCTCGTACCCCCTTCGATGCTGCCGTCATTTCTCGTCTACGAAAGCGGATACTCGATCGAAGCCGGGTCGCGGATGAACGGAACCCTCGGACATCCCAATACCTTTGCCACCTTTGTCTTGATGTTTCTGGCCCTGACGCTGTGGCGGGTGGGACACGCCAATCGCAAACTACTCTGGTTAATTTTGCTCGGGATCTTGGCGTTTTTCTTGGTCAGTAGCAAGTCTCTGACAGGTTTGATTATGTTAGGGGCGTTCGTCCCCGCTTTTTTGCTCCCCAAGCTCAATCTCCCCAACCTGATCGGTGGAGTGGTGCTCTTCTCCCTGGTGATGGGTTTGTTTTTTAGTTCCGACCTCGGACGAGAACGCCTGGACTCCCTATACGGCACCCCTCTGCTCAATCCCGATATCGATTGGTCTCGCGCGGTCTTGTTGCAGTGGACCGATGGCAATAGCTTCAACTGGCGGATTGCCCAATGGGTGTATCTGTTGCGAGACTGGCAAGATCGACCGCTCTTTGGATACGGACTGGGGACTTCTGGCTCTTTGAGCATTTTCGATACCCTGCCCCATAACGATTACGTTCGCTTTTTGGTCGAACAAGGCAGCATCGGATTTACATCCTTTGTTCTCTTCATCGGCGCTCAATTCGCCCGACTACTTCAACTGGCTCATTCTGCCGCCTCCGGAAGTCCACAACGAAATCTCTGTTTCGTGATGGTGGCGTTTTTGATTGCGATGCTTGCGGGAATGATTTCGGGCAACCTCTGGAACCATACCACGATGCTGTTTTACTGGTGGACGTTGATGGCGATCGCCGGATGGGACTGGACGCAACCCCCACAGACGACGGAGATACAATCCCCATTTTCCAACTCCGCTATCGATCGAGAATCGATGGAATGAGATGGGGAGACAAGGAGACAAGGGAGACAAGGGAGACAAGGGAGACAAGGGAGAGAATTTGTCCGCGAACCCCTCAAAATTTTCAGTTCCCCGTTCCCCGTTCCCTATTCCCCTTTCCCTATTCCCCTTTCCCCGTTCCCTGTTCCCCATTCCCCGTTCCCTGTTCCCCATTCCCCATTCCCTATTCCCCATTCCCCATTCCCCGTTCCCCGTTCCCTGTTCCCTATTCCCCATTCCCCATTCCCCGTTCCCCATTCCCCATTCC
>NZ_JBRJXU010000173.1:0-68786 GCF_057467645.1 Zarconia sp. | reverse complement strand
GAATCGGGATGAAGTACTTTGCTCCCCAGCAACCAGATGTAGCCAGTGCGATCGCTTCGCTCATCAAGAGGCTTGCCAACCGCCCGAATCTCACCCAGAGTCGGCATCCCGTCGACGTCGCGGTCGCAAAACTGACGTTAAGCTAACTCAATCCCGCTATAAATAGAGAAAGGGGACAGGGTTTTAAAACGCAATTCCTCTAACCCTTCAGAAGAATTCTCAGGTTTCTAAATCTGTAACCATACCAACGCGAACTGCTCTATGTCCGATCGCACCGATACCCCGATCTCGAATACTCACGAGCGATCGCAGTACCTGTCTTTGGCTATCGAGCATACCCCAGCAGCGATCGCTATTTTCGATAACCAACTACGCTACCTTGCCCTGAGCCAACGCTGGCGCTCGGATTACGGACTCGGCGATCGTCCGACGATCGGATTATCTCACGATGAGGTGTTTCCCGAAATTAGCCCCCAATGGAAAGCCGTTCACCAACGCTGCCTCGCCGGTGCGGTAGAAGGCTGCGAGGAGGAAGCGTTCGCTCGCGCCGATGGCAGCATCGATTGGTTGCATTGGGAAGTGCGTCCCTGGTATAGCCCAACTGGAGAGATCGGCGGCATTATTATGCTCACAGAAGTCGTCACCCGACGCAAGCAAGCCGAACTTGCCCTACAAGCTGCCAACACTCAATTAGAGGCAAAAGTTCTCGAACGCACTGCCGAGTTAGAGCGAACCGTTGCCCAACTCCAGCAGGAGATTGAAAAGCGGCAAGCCGCAGAAGCCGCACTGGCAAGAAGCGAAGCAAAATATCGTCGTTTGGTGGAAAATATCGAAGATACGATCTGGTCTTGCCAACCGGATGGAACGCTGACCTATCTTTCTCCAGCTTTTGAGAAAATGTTCGGTTTCGAGCGTTCGGAGTATGTGGGAGATTCCTTTGCCCCCCTGGTACATCCAGAAGATTTACCCAAGGTTCTCTTCTCTTTCGAGCGGGCGATCGAAACTGGAGAATCGGTTCAGAGCCATGAATTTCGCCACAAATGTCGAGATGGCAGTTGGCGGTGGGTGGTGTCCAATATCTCGGTGTCGCGCGATCGAGATGGTCATGTCGTCGCCGTTCAAGGCACCCTCAAAGAGATCGGCGATCGCATTGCCGCAGAAACCAAACTGAGGCAGCAACAGCAATTACTACAGGCGATCGTCGATAACACTAACGCTTGTATTTTCATTAAAGACTATCTCAATCTCGAGGGTCAGTATATCCTGGTTAACCAACCCGCCGCGGATTTTGTCGGGCTTTCTCGGGAGGAATTTAACGGTAAAACTGACTACGACCTATTTCCAACGGAAGCAGCCGCGCAAATCGAGCAGATCGATCGAGAGGTGCTCGAAACCCGAAAATCGTTGGAGTTGGAGGAAGAAGTTCCCCAAGCAAATCGAACCCGCATTTTTTGGTCGCACAAGTTTGCCCTCGATGATGAAGCGGGTCGACCTTATGCCCTTTGCGGCGTGGCGACGGATATCACTGATTTTAAAGCCATGGAAGCGTCACTGCGGGAGAGCGAAGCCCAATTCCGCTCCCTGTTCGAGCAGGCCGCAGTGGGGGTTGCCAAGATCGGGTTGGACGGTCGGTGGCTGATGGCTAACCAAAAGTTGTGCGATAGTTTGGGGTATGCCGAGGAAGAATTGCAAGAGTCGATGCTTTACTGGGAATCCATTGCCCTCGAAGATCGAGCTGCCACGAAAGAGCTATTGCAAGCCTTGCTTTCGGACCAGATTTCCACCTACTCCCAGGAAAAACGCTACTTGCACCGGGATGGAACGCGAATTTGGATGCAAACCACCACCAAGTTGGTGCGGAACGCGCGGGGGGAAGCGCAATATTTAGTCAAAGTCATCGAGGATATTCGCGATCGCAAGCGTCAGGAAAATGCCTTGCGGTTTATCGTCGAAGGGACGGTGGCGAAAACGGGAACTGAATTTTTCCAGGCGTGCGTGCAACATCTGGCAGAAATTTTCCAGGTGCAATATGCATTTGTCACAGAATTGGTGGATGACTCCTATCGCCAGTCGAGAATGTTGGCTCTATGGACGGGAGAGGAATTTATCGAGCCTTACGAATTTAGCCTAGCCGGAACTCCCTGTCAGGTTGTGTTTCAAGAACGCTGGGGAATTTTTGCCGATAATTTGCAAGAGCGATTTCCCGATGCCGACTCCCTGGCGACATTAGGCTCGCGAAGCTATCTGGGGCTGAAGATTGTCGATTCTCAGGGGAAAACCATCGGCAACTTGGGTTTCATGGATACCAAGCCGCTTCCAAAAGATCTCGATCTGGCGAAGTCGCTTTTGCAGCTTTTTGCAACGCGCGTCGGTGCGGAAATGGAACGAATGCGTGCCGAAACTGCATTGCGAGAAAGCCGGCAACAATTGCAACAACAGGCTGGGCGCGAGCACCTGCTCAACCAACTGACCCAACAAATTCTCCATTCTCTGGACTTTAGCACGATTGTCGAGCGAGCGGTGCGGGAGATTCAAGGGTTTCTCAAAGTCGATCGCTGTCACTTTGCATGGCATACCGTCGAACCCGATGGCGAGTATTGGGATGTGATGGAAGAAGTTCGATCGCCTAATTTACCCAGTTTTGTCGGTCGCCATCCCGTCGCGGCATTCGGACCCCTATCAGCACTCATCTTAGAGCGAAAAACCCTAAAAATCGATGATGTTCGAAAAATTGAAGAGGCGGATGTTCGGGGGTTTGTGCGGCAGTTGGGCAATCAATCGATGTTGGTGTTGCCGGTATTGTCCAATTCCGGGCGGTTGGGTATCGTGGCTTGCATTCACGCTCGGACCGTTCGTCCTTGGACGGAAGATGAGGTGGAATTGCTCGAAGCAATTGTGGCTCAGCTTGTCATTGCCCTCGATCGCGCCCACTTGTATGCCCAAAGCCAAACCCGAGCCAAGGAATTGGCTCAAGCCCTACAAACGTTGCAACGCACCCAAGCCCAACTGGTTCAACATGAAAAAATGTCGAGTTTGGGTCAATTGGTGGCTGGTGTCGCTCACGAAATCAACAATCCCGTCAGTTTCATCCACGGCAATATCACCTTTGCCCAGGAGTATTTTCAAGACTTTCTGAGCGTCATTGACTTGTACCAACAGCATTATCCCGAACCCACCCCAGAACTTGCCGATGCGATCGACGAACTCGATGTGGAGTTTCTCAAGCACGATTGCGCGAAACTGTTTCGATCGATGACGGTGGGAACCGATCGCATTCGCGATATCGTCAAATCCTTGCGCACCTTCTCCCGATTGGACGAAGCGGAAGTCAAAGCCATTAACTTACACGAAGGGATCGAGAGTACGTTAACGATTTTACAAACCCGCTTGAAAGCGCAATCCTGGCGACCGGCCATTCAAGTGATGAAAGACTATGGAGAGCTACCGCGCATCGAGTGCTACGCCGGACAGCTCAATCAAGTGTTTATGAATATTTTGAGCAACGCTATCGATGCCCTCGAAGAACGCGATCGCCACCGAACTCAGGCTCAAATGAAAGAGACGCCCAGCACCATTCACATTCAAACGGAAGCCGTTTGCAAAGGAGATGGTACCGGGCGCATCCTAATTCGCATTCGCGATAACGGACCGGGAATCGACGACGAGGTGCGAGCGAAACTGTTCGATCCCTTTTTCACCACCAAACCCGTCGGTCAAGGAACGGGGTTGGGATTGAGCATTAGCTATCAAATCGTCGTCGATCGACACCAAGGACAGCTCAGCTGCTATTCCCCCCCCGGAAATGGAACCGAATTTGCGATCGAAATTCCCTTTCGGAATGGGGTGTAGGGTGTGGGGAGATGGGGAGATACGGTGACGCGGTGACACGGAGAGGGGGAAGAGCTTCGCCACGAAACCAATTGTCAATTGTCCACCGTCCGTTACACTCTCCCCCTGCTCCCAAAACTCCTACATCTTCACCGTCACAGTCTTCACTTCGGTGTACTGCTGCAAGCCGTATTCACCCAATTCGCGACCCATACCCGACTGCTTGAATCCGCCGAAGGGAGCAGCGGCATCGAAGACATCGTAGCAGTTTACCCAAACGGTTCCCGCCCGGACGGAATGGGCGATGGCGTGGGCTTTGCCGATATCCTTCGTCCACACCGCCGCCGCGAGACCGTACATGGTGTTATTGGCGCGCCGCACCACTTCGTCGATGTCTTTGAATTTAATGATGCTCATCACCGGTCCGAAAATTTCTTCGCGGGCAATGGTCATGTCGTCTTGCACGTCGGCAAACACCGTGGGTTTGATGAAGTAGCCGCGATCGCCCACTTGCGTTCCCCCGCAAAGCATCTGTGCTCCTTCCCGGACCCCAGTTTCGATGTAACCCATCACCCGATCGAATTGGACTTTATCCACCTGGGGGCCCTGCATGGTATTGGGATCGAAGGGATTCCCCACAGTGCGACGGGCGGCACCTTCGACAGTTTTAGCGACGAACTCGTCGTAGCACTTTTCTTCCACGAACAGCCGCGAACCGGCGCAGCAGCACTGTCCCTGGTTGAAGAACAAACCGAAATGCGCCCCGGCAAGTGCTTGTTCCATGTCGGCATCGGCAAAAATAATATTGGGACTCTTGCCGCCGAGTTCGAGGGTGACGCGCTTGAGATTGCTCTTAGCGGCGGCTTCCATAATCAGGTGTCCCACTTCCGTCGATCCGGTAAAGGCCACCTTATCCACATCCATGTGATGGGCGATCGCCGCACCTGCCGTGGGACCGTATCCCGATAAAATATTCACCGCGCCGGGGGGAAAACCGGCTTCGAGAATCAATTCTCCCACCCGCAGTGCGGACAGGGGAGTTTGCTCGGCGGTTTTGAGGACGACGGTATTGCCGGTGGCTAAGGCGGGGGCGAGTTTCCACGCTTGCATCAACAGCGGGAAGTTCCAGGGAATAATCTGACCGACGACGCCGACGGGTTCGTGGCGGGTGTAGCAAAAGTAGGGGCCGTTGATGGGAATGGTTTTGCCTTGGACTTTATCGGCCCAACCGGCGTAGTAGCGATAACAGGCGATCGCCAATGGCACGTCGGCATTGAGGGAGTCGTTGAGGGGTTTGCCGTTGTCGAGGGTTTCTAAGCGCGCCAGTTCTTCTTTATTTTCCTCCATCAAATCGGCGAGTTTGTAGAGCAATGCTCCTCGTTGGGTTGCCGACATTTTCGACCAATCCCCGCCCTCAAATGCCGCGCGGGCTGCGGCAACGGCTCGCTCGACATCGGGAGCATCCGCCTCAGCTACATCGCAGATGACCTCTCCCGTGGCGGGGTCGATGGTCTCGAAGCGTTTGCCCGAAGCACTTTCTACCCATTCATTGTTAATGAGCAATTGGGTCGAACCGATTTTAACTTTTTGTTCTGGAGCGGTGGCAATCACCATTTTTTATCTCCTTCTCAAGATTTCTTGAGACGATTTAAACTTGGGGTTTTCAATCGATGGAACACATCAAACCCTTGCCCCCTCGATTTTTACCGTTTTTGGGGTTGTTCTCCCATCGCCGAAGCGAAACGTTCGAGCGAGCATTGGCTTGACCTGACTCTGACGTACTGGCGGTACTTGTCGCCGTCAAAGAGACCGATTTATTTAAAACTGTATTCTCATCTTAATTATTCTCTAAGGTTTGGTTGAAATATTTATAAAAAATTAATTTATCACCCACCAGAAATTTCGATTCTAAAAAAAAGTTAAGAAGATGTTCTAAAGCTCCGCGTTGTGAAATAGAGTGAAGGAAAATCAAAAATTGAGGTTTGAAGAAAGGCTAGCGATCGGTTCAAGACACTCAATATCTTTTGAGATTTCTACAGGTTAGATTGCCTCAAACTTGAACGAACGATACTGTGATTTAGATTGTTAAGGAGGGTCAGAACATGAGCGATTTTCTAGATTTTCTCACCCATAAATTTGCCTACGTTGCCCGAGGCGAATTCCAGCCCGGTCGGTTTCAAGAAGCCGAGGAATTATTCAATCGGGCCGTTGCGACTTACCGCCACGGTTTTAAAGGGGCGTATTTGCTGCAAGAACCGGGAACGGATAAAGGAATTGCGGTGATTTTGTGGGAAAGCCAAGAGGAGATGGAGGCCAATCAAAGCAAGGCTTACAACGCAATTCTCAGCCAAATGTCCCATTTATTCGTCGAGCCGCCTACAACGGCTTTTTACGAGGTTGCGAGCGAAATTACCGGTACGCCGGATACCCGTCGGGATGTTCGACCTCAGAGGGAAGTTGTCACCTTGAACTAAGTTTTGAAATCAGCACTCAGCTATCAGCTATTTACTTTTGAAGAAAAGGTCCTAAGTCTTCGTACAATTAGATCCATTTAGACTAGGAGAATTAGCAGTCTATGGCCGGGTAACCCTTGAAATTAAAACTTATGGGTCTTGAAACAAGCTGACAGCTGAGAGCCGATAAAGTGAGGCGACAATACTGGGTACATCTGGTGGCTGGGGAGAAAACGACTCCATTCCCCGTTCCCCACCATCACCTGAAACAGTCCGATCCAAAACTGACGTTAATGAAGATATTCCCAGCCGCTTGGGTCTAGTCGCTTTTGTCGAAAAATGATGAGAGAGACCTTAAAATCTATCGAATCTTCATTTAAAAGGGTAAGCTAGATTGACAAGCTTACCCCTATATTTTGATTGAGAGTTTATTGTGAGTTCGATCGAGTTAGTCCTTAAAACTAGCTGTCTTCGTCTCCTAAATTGCTGCTAACGCTCGGAGAAGCATTATAGAGTGCGTCTAATTTCTGGCGAGCATCTTCAACGCTAATCGAGCGCATCACCAATAAAGGTTCGTCAATTGCTTGTCCTCGCGCGTCAAACAGTTCGGGATGGGGAACCGTGCGAGTGGCAGAGGCTTTAGCTTTACCCGATACGTTACGGGGTCGGGGCGATTCCATGCTAAATTGCATTAAATTGCGAATTAAGTTGCCGATCGCAAAAAACGCTAAAACGGTAAAGGCTAATGAATAAAGTATCTGTAGCATCAATTAAATGGTCTCCACAGCAAACAGTTCGATGAAATGTAATAGAAGTTTATTAACCGTAATTTCTTTGGTTAAGTATCTTAACCCAAAATCTTTACCCGCAGTGCTACCTAAGAGCATCCAGTCTTAAAATTTAACGATCGTCTAAACCTTGAGATTCCATCGCTTGTTCCGAGCGAAATCTCAGAGCCATCTTCCAGCACTCCGTGAGCAGTTGATGCCAAGGTAAGAGTACTGCCATGTCTACACCGGCTTTACTTCCCGTTGCTTTGACTAACATTTGCGTCGCACCCACTTCTTGTTGAGCCTGAGTCAATCGGGTGAGGAAATCTGTTTTTTGTTGCGGCTCCAAAAAAGAAATGTCCTCATTCTCCAATAACTTGCGCGATCGGGCAAACCAATACTGAAAATCATCCAGTAGGGGTTCCAAGATCGTTTTGAGAAGTTCCGATTCTGAAGGATTAGAGTTCGCCATGGGTCTCAAGTTGCACGAGGGTAATATAGTAAATCTTAATACTTTTTACTTTTCTTTACAATCGCGTCGCCCGAGCCTCAGCTCCCAGCTCGCCGGGAAATCAACCGCACGCTTGGGGCTAAACACGGTAGAATCGAGGAACCGAATAAAGCCCTCGATCGCCGGTCGACAGCGCTCGCAGCGTGACCGACCAGCGATCGAAGCTTATCCAAAATCGCTGGCATTCTCGAAAATCTTATAAAAGTCTTAATTTTCTACCGACATCCCCCCCAAATTCATGTTTGACGCACTTGCAGAACGACTCGAAGATGCCTGGAAAAAACTCCGGGGTCAAGACAAAATCTCCGAATCCAATATCCAATCGGCTCTCCAAGAGGTGCGTCGCGCTCTTCTGAGTGCCGATGTCAACCTTCAAGTCGTCAAAAAATTTATCGCCGAGGTCGAAGCCAAAGCCCAGGGGGCCGACGTCATTTCTGGGGTCAAACCCGACCAGCAGTTTATTAAAATCGTCCACGACGAACTCGTGCAGGTGATGGGGGAAACGAATGTTCCCCTCGCCCAAGCCGACACTCCCCCCACCGTCGTTTTGATGGCCGGTTTGCAAGGAACCGGTAAAACCACCGCTTCTGCCAAACTCGCCTTGCACCTGCGCAAGCAAAATCGTCGCGCCTTGCTCGTGGCAACGGACATCTACCGACCGGCGGCTATCGACCAACTCAAAACCCTCGGCGAGCAAATCGAAGTCCCCGTCTTTGAGATGGGAATCGATGCCGACCCGGTGGAAATTGCCCGCCAGGGGGTGGCACGCGCAGAAGCCGAAGGTATCGATACGGTGATTATCGATACGGCCGGTCGCCTGCAAATCGATGGCGATATGATGGCGGAGTTGGCACAGATTAAAGCCACCGTCGAACCCCACGATACCCTGCTCGTGGTCGATGCCATGACCGGGCAAGAAGCTGCCAATCTCACCCGGACGTTCCACGAAGAAATTGGCATTACCGGGGCGATTCTCACCAAGATGGACGGCGACAGCCGAGGGGGAGCAGCCCTGTCCGTGCGGCAGATTTCCGGTGCGCCGATTAAATTTGTCGGGGTTGGGGAAAAAGTCGAAGCCCTGCAACCGTTTTATCCCGATCGCATGGCCTCGCGGATTTTGGGCATGGGAGACGTGCTCACCTTCGTCGAGAAAGCCGCTGAAGCGGTGGATTTGGCGGATGTGGAGAAAATGCAGGAGAAAATTGTCTCCGCCCAGTTCGACTTCACGGATTTTCTCAAACAAACCCGCCTGATGAAGAACATGGGGTCTCTGGGGGGGATTATGAAGCTCATTCCCGGCATGAATAAATTGTCGGACGAGGATTTGAGCAAAGGCGAGCAACAGCTCAAGCGATCGGAATCGATGATTAATTCGATGACCCTCGAAGAACGTCGCAACCCCGATTTGCTCGCCAGTTCTCCCAATCGACGGCGGCGCATCGCCCGAGGTGCCGGCTACGAAGAGTCTGATGTGAGCAAACTCGTCAGCGACTTCCAAAAAATGCGATCGCTCATGCAGAAGATGGGACAGGGCAACTTCCCCGGAATGGGCGGAATGCCCGGAATGGGTGGTCTACCCGGGATGGGCGGGATGCCCGGAATGGGTGGCGGCGGTGGGCGCCCCGGTTGGCGCGGCTACGGCGGCAATCCGAAGAAGAAGAAGAAAAAAGAGAAGAAGAAGAAGGGATTCGGGACTCTTTAAGGTTGACACGGGGACGCGGGGACGCGGGGACACGGTGACAAGCAGTGGAGAGGGCAAAGCATTTGGATCTGTCTGATTTCGTTTTTCCCAAACTTAATCGCCCAAATGCTTGTGTCCCTAAAGACCCCCGCTCCAAAATCCCCACTATCCCCCGTGGCTGCTAAAGGACTACAATAGAAAGCTGACCGTTAAACAGGAAATCGACAAAACGAACAATGGTAAAATTGCGACTGAAGCGACTCGGTAAGAAAAGAGAAGCCAGCTACCGGATCGTGGCGATGAACAGCTCCGCTCGGCGCGATGGCCGGACCCTCGAAGAGTTGGGTTACTACAATCCCAGAACCGACGAAACGCGCCTCAACGTTCCGGCGATCGTCACTCGATTGAAGCAGGGGGCACAGCCCACCGACACCGTGCGTCGAATTTTAGAAAAAGCGAATGTCTTCGAGCAAGTCAAGGCAACTGCCAATGCCTAATGCTGGGGCAGAACCGGATTACGAAGGGCTGGTGAAGTTTCTGCTCGAACCTTTTCTCGAATCCCCCGATTCCTTGCGCGTGGACTGCGAAAGGTCATCGAGCAGACCGAAAGTTTTGATTCGCGTGGCTTTTGATGCTCCCGATAAAGGTCGCGTCTTCGGTCGGGGCGGGCGCAACATTCAAGCCATCCGCACTTCCTTAGAGGCGATCGGGCAAACCGTGGGTCAATCGGTTCATTTGGATATCTATGGTAGTTCGGGGTCGAGTCGCACTTCCTCGGAGCGCGGCGATCGCTCTTCCGGACGCAGAACTTCTAAACCCAAGGTTGCCCGTCCGGTTTCTCGAAAGCGAGACTCGGACAATCTAGATTAAGGTTGGGCACAATTAAGAATGGAGAATTGAAGACTGCCATATTTTCCATTCTTAATTTTTAGCTTTTCTTTGTTGCATGACCCAAAACTTTTTCACAATTGAATTACCGTCTCTAGAAAGTACGATCGCCCTGGGGGGAGACCGGGAAGAAAACCTCAAACTCCTTTCTCAAAAAACCGGGGCCACGTTAGTGCTGCGGGGACAAGAGTTATCGATTTCCGGCACCCCATCCCAAGTCGAGCGCACCAATCGCATCATCCGATCGCTCGCCCCCTTTTGGAAAGCGGGAAAAAACATCTCCTCGGTGGATATCCAAACGGCGATTCAGGCAATCGATACGAACCGCCAAGATGAATTACAAGACCTGCGAGAAGATATCATCGCTCGGACCCGTCGCGGCGAAAACATCCGAGCCAAAACCTTCCGCCAAGGGCAGTATATCAAAGCCGTCCGCAAACACGATTTAACCTTCTGCATCGGTCCGGCTGGAACCGGGAAAACCTATTTGGCGGCGATGCTGGCGGTGCAGGCACTGCTCGACAAACAATACGAACGGCTGATTCTCACCCGTCCGGCGGTGGAAGCGGGGGAACGGTTGGGATTTTTGCCTGGGGATTTGCAGCAGAAGGTGAATCCTTTTTTGCGTCCCCTGTACGATGCGCTGTACGAACTGATCGACGCGGAAAAAATCCCCGATTTGATGGAACGGGGGATTATCGAAGTGGCCCCGATTGCTTATATGCGCGGTCGGACTCTGAGTAATTCTTTCGTGATTCTCGACGAAGCGCAGAATACGACTCCCGCGCAGATGAAAATGGTATTGACTCGGTTGGGATTTCGATCGCGCATGGTAGTGACGGGGGATGTCACTCAGACGGATTTACCCACCCATCAAACTTCTGGATTGGCGGTTGCCGAAAAAATACTCAAAAATGTCGATGGGATTGCGTTTTGTTACCTGTCCCAAGCCGATGTGGTGCGCCATTCTCTGGTACAAGCGATCGTGAAAGCTTACGAGAAGTACGAGAAGAAGTGAAATTGGGCAATTGACAATTGACAATTGGTCAGCATTCGCCAGTAATAAGTAATAAGTAGGAGTCGTATCGGTTAAGCCCGAATTCAGCCGAATGCGCGCCTCTCGATCGATCGATAAAAAATCAGGTCCAATTCATTTGTGGAATCCTTCGCTCGGAAGTAGAGGTCAAACTTATTACTTATTACTTTCAACTTATTACTTGTGAACCCCTCTCCCCCTCCCTGCGTCTAGAGCGTCTGGAGCGTCCCCGTGTCTTCCCCCGCTCCCCATCCTCCCCTGCTCGCGAAATAGTCTGTAACCATCCTGAATATAGCGATAAGATGGCAGCTTACCCGTCTGGGGTACTGCGATCGCTAGTTATCTCGTCTATACTATTAGCTGAGAATTGAAGGATTTGCAATCTCTGGGTGGATCTCAATGGCAAATCCACATGCTAAATCTAGAGCAAATCTATAGAGTAGGGACTCGCGCAACCCTACTCCTGGGGCGTTATTTTCTGGCTTTTCTACTCTGGTATATCTATAACGTCTGGCATTTAGACAACAGTCGATCGAATAACCTGTAACTCTCGTGTTACCGGAATTTTTGGCTTTAAATCGTCAATTAACCTCTAGACTCTCAAATTCGATCGGGATAGAGATTTGACAGTTCGCGGGATGAAACGGGTCTTTGAATTTGTCTAAACTCCCATTCACGCCCTCGATCGCATTTCCGATGGTCGGTGAGGTTTACAAAAAGATAGTTATCTCGATCGAGGGCGATATTTTACCGCGCGCTTTTTTGGGTTCTCAAACAATTGCGATCGATCTGAATATCTATCTATAGTATTTCTCGAATGGATAAGGTACAGACGATCCCCCTAAATTCCCCTTAAAAAGGGGGACTTGAGATTCAAAATATGTCTTCACTGAATTGAGCATCGCGATAAATCCTAATTTTGAATTTGTTGCATCGCTCGATGTTACAAGTTTGAGAATCACAAGTTTCAAATCACCAGGGTGATGCCCCGAGCCTTGTCTGCAAACTATTGATTGGGGAACTCAACATGACCACTTTTTTCGATGCTTTCATCTCTTACGGACGACCGGATAGTAAAGAATTTGCGATCGCCCTCAAAGAGCGTTTAGAACAACAGGTTTTAAATATTTGGTTTGATTTCGATAATATTCCCTATGCCGTCGATTTCCAAAACCAAATTAATGATGGAATTGAAAGGGCACATAACTTTTTATTCATTCTCTCACCCCATGCCGTTAATTCACCCTATTGTCTCAAAGAAATCGAACTCGCCATTCGGTATAAAAAGCGGATTATCCCGCTATTGCACGTCGAGGAAATAGATCGAACGATCTGGCAACAGCGAAACCCAAACGGAACGGATGAGGAATGGGAAGCTTACCAAGCCCAAGGGTTGCATTCAATTTTTTCCAATATGCACCCGACAATTAGTAAAATAAATTGGGTTTATTTTCGAGAAAAAATAGATAATTTTGAGACCGCGTTGACAGGATTAATTGAATTATTAGGTCAACATCAAGAGTATATCGAAAAACATACTCATTTACTGGCAAAATCACTCAACTGGGTTCGCCATCACAAACAAACTCGGTACTTATTAATTCAGGAAGAGAAGCACCAGGCACTATCTTGGCTGAAAATCCGGTTTCAAGACGAACAACCACCTTGTATTCCATCAGATTTACATTGCGAATATATTACTGAAAGTCTCAAGAATGCCAATAACTTGATGACTCAGGTTTTTATCTCCTATGCTGAGGGCGATCGAAACAGAATGGAGGTAATTTGCAAGCGTTTGCGACGGGAAGGAATTACCGTTTGGCGGAACGATCGGGATATTCAAACGGGTGAGGCTTTCGAAGAAGCGATTTACCGGGGCATCGAGCAGGCAGATAATATTATTTACCTGCTTTCGACCGCTTCGATTGATTCCTATCGCGCTCGCCAAGAATTGGATTACGCCTTATCTTTGCATAAGCGGATTATTCCGATTTTACTCCAAGAAATTCCGCCAAAACAAATTCCGATCGCCCTACAAAGTTTGCAGTATATCGACTTCACGGATAACGAACGAGAAGAAGAGCGCCGACTCGATGAAAGCCAACTCCTGAAGGTTCTCTATCTCGATGCCGCGTACTATCACGAGCATAAAGTCTTCCTCACCAAAGCTCTCAAATGGAAGCAACAAGGGGAAAACCCCAGTATTCTGTTGCGAGGGTATAATTTGCGCAGTGCCGAAACTTGGTTGCAGGTGGCGCAGACGCGGATGCAGCATCCCCCCACGCCGTTGCAAGCAGAATTTATTACCCAAAGTTTGCAGCAACCGCCACTGGAATCTCTTGATGTTTTTATTGCGTATTCCCGTACGGATTCGGACTTTGCCCGGAAGCTGAACGATCGGTTGCAGATGCAGGGAAAAACGACCTGGTTCGATCAGGAAAGTATCGCTTCGGGTACGGATTTTCAGCGGGAGATTAATCTAGGAATTAAAGCCTGCGATAACTTCTTGTTTATTATCTCGCCGCGATCGATTCATTCGCCTTACTGTGCCGATGAGGTGGAGTATGCAGCATCCTTAAATAAGCGCTTCGTGACGGTGTTGCATCGAAGGGTAAAATCGGTCGATTTGCACCCAGAACTGGCGAAAGTACAGTGGATCGATTTTAATGGTCACGATGGGGATTTTAACGCCAATTTCAACCCCTTGGTGCGAACCCTCGATACCGACCGACAACACGTCCACAGTCATACGAAATGGTTGCAACGGGCGCTGGAGTGGGAGGAAAGAGACCGTAGCGATGACTTGCTGCTGCATGGAAGCGAGTCGGCTTTTGCCAACAAATGGTTGCAGCACGCCCAACAACAGCTTAAAAAACCCGCAGCGACAACCCTACAAAAAGAATTTATCGAAGCCAGTCAAAATGCGATCGCTGCGACCCAAGCAGAGGAACAGCGGCGACGAGATGAAATGCTGCTGCAAGAAGAACGGACCAAGGAAGCAGAAGCACGACTAGCCCAAGAGAAAAAACACGCCAAACGACAACGGAAAATTGTTGCTGCCTTGAGTTTGCTACTCGTTACTGCGGTAACCGGAACTCTGGTGGCTTTTAGTCTGTGGAGGGAAACGAAAATTATCAAAGAAAGTTATATGTCTTTGGCGAGTCGAATTTCCTTAGTGCTTTCGGAGAACAATCGCAAGTTAGATGCCCTCATCGAAGCACTTCGGGCTGGGAAACAGTTGCAAGAGCAGCCACGGGTTAGCCAGAACACTCGAAGTCTAGTTTTAAGCGCGTTACAGACTGCAGTGTATCGATCTCGATTCCAAGAAAAAAATCGCTTGAGCGAACATAAGGGTGCAGTCAATAGCGTCAGTTTTAGCCCTGACAAGCGCCCTGAAGATCGGATAATTGCCACGGCCAGTAGCGATGACACGATTAAACTCTGGAGTCATGAGGGCGAGAGGCTTGAGACCCTAACTGGGCATACGGGTACGGTCGCAAGTATCAGTTTTAGCCCCAACGGGCAGATGATTGTGAGTGGGAGTTGGGACAAGACGATTCGACTCTGGAGTCGCGAGGGTGAGCCACTTGGTATTATTGGCGAACACGATCGCACGGTATACGGCGTGAGTTTCAGTCCCGACGGTCAAACCATTGCCAGTTCGAGTCAAGATGGAACGGTTAAGCTATGGAACCTCCAAGGCGAACTTCTCCAAACTCTGACCCATCAAAACGAAGTCAGTAGCATTAGTTTCAGCCCCGACGGTCAGACGATTGCCTCAACCATTTACGACCCTCCCATCATCACCCTCTGGAGTCGGGAGGGTAAAAAACTAAACACCCTCGAGAATCACAATGCTCCGATTCATACGGTCAGCTTCAGCCCCGACGGCAAGACAATTGCTTCGGGTGGAAACGATCGACAATTGATTCTCTGGGATGCGGAAACCGGCGTCCGGCAACGCACCATTCAAAGACATGATGATGCGGTAAAGAGCGTTGCCTTTAGCCCCGATAGTCAAACCATTGCCGCTGCAAGTCGAGATGGCACGGTCAAACTCTGGGATCGAGAAACCGGTAGCTTGCAACACACTCTTGAAGGGCACAAGCTTCAGGTGAATAGCATCAGTTTCAGCTCCGATGGTCTGACGATTGCTTCTGCGAGTACGGATTCAACTGTTAAACTCTGGAATCTTGAAAGTCAGACGCTTCAGCATCTCAACGGACACACAGATTTAGTCCAAAGCATCAGTTTTAGCCGCTATGGCAAGCGCGTGGCGACGGCAAGTGATGATAGAACTGTAAAAATCTGGAGCCGCGAGGATGACGGTGAATGGTTCCTAGACCAAACTCTTCCCCATCCCGGTTGGGTTCGTAGCGTCAGCTTCAGCCGCGACGAACAGACGATCGCGACGGCAGGTCAAGGTCGCACCATTCGACTTTGGAGCTATGAGGGTAAACTTCTCAGAGAAATTTCCCACGATGATGGGGTCAATAGCGTCAGTTTCAGTCCCGACGGTGAGAAAATCGCCGTTGGCAACCAGGATAATACCGTAACACTTTTGAATCGGGAGGGCGATCGACTTGGCATTTTTAAAGTGCATGAAGATGAAGGGGATGACATACAGGTTTTGAGCGTCGCCTGGAGTCCTGACTCTCAGAAGATCGCCGTCAGCACTCAGGAGAACCCGGCAGTCACCCTGTGGAGTGCGAGCGGTCGGCAACTTGGCACCCTTGAGGGGCATCAGCAAGAAGTCCATAGCATCAGCTTCAGCCCGAACAGCACGCGAATTGCAACGGCGAGTGTGGATGGGACGGTGAAACTCTGGAGTCGCGAGGGAAAGGAACTACACACCCTGGTGGGGCACGACTATACAGTCAGGAGCGTCAGTTTTAGCCCGAATAGCAAAGTTGTTGCCTCCGCCAGTGATGACGGAACGGTGAGGCTGTGGAATCTCAAGGGCGAGCCACTTCATATTTTGAGAGGTTATGACAGACCGGTTTATAGCGTAGCTTGGAGTCCCGACGGCAAGATTCTTGCCTCTGGTGCGCGTGGCGGAACCGCGATTCTATGGAATTTAAAAGATTTACAGCTCGATCGACTGATGGAGGATGCTTGCGATCGAGTCAGAGATTACCTGACGTACAATGCCCCAAAGCGCGATCGCACCCTCTGCCCCGATATTGAGAATTGATAAAGCCAGACAAATCTCCGGATATAACTGAATATAAGTAGATATAAGTATACGCATTCGTCCGTGCGTTGTTTTGATGTGCTTACTGTCTGTGTGGTCTTGACATCGCCCTCGCAATTCTCACAATCTAGAGCTGCCTTTTTTCCATGCAACACCCTGTTTCGATCGAATTTGAATCTGGCCCCACCGCCAAAGCCCTCTATCCCCAAGCCAATACAGACCTCGAGAGCGCCCTAGAATTGTTGGGACTCAAAAGCCCCCGCTTGGTACTAGTGGTGGTGGGGGGAGCCAGTCTCTTGAGCGATGCGGCTCGGGAACGGTTACGATCGCTCTTTCTCGATGTTCTCGCTCCCCTAGCCGAGTCCTTAAATGCCTGTGTCGTCGATGGCGGAACCGATGCGGGGGTGATGCAGATGATGGGGCAAGCACGTCACAAAATAGGAGCCACCTTTCCCCTCATCGGTGTCATTCCTGCGGGTTTGGCCACTTTGCCGAACCAAGAGCCTCCCGCAGCGGATGCAGCTCCCCTCGAACCCAATCACACCCACTTTTTCTTAGTTCCGGGTTGCCAGTGGGGGGACGAATCCCCCTCGATTGCGGCGATCGCTCAGACCCTATCGGGCCCTTCTCCTGCGGTTACCGTGTTGATCAATGGCGGACAAATTACCTGGGTGGATGCCGCTCAAAGCGTGGCAGCGAAACAACCGGTGGTGGTGGTTGCCGGTAGCGGACGGACGGCGGATATTCTGGCAGCCGCGTTGAACGGGAACGTCACGGACGATCGCGCCCTACCCTTGATAGAATCGGGTCTGCTGCAAGCAGTGGATTTGCACGATCCCGAAACGTTAGAGCGAGTCGTCAAACAGATTCTGACTGGGGAAACTGCCCTGAGCGGTGTCGGTTGTGGAGATTCTAATAAAATGCAATAGCCTCCGCTAAAATCACGGGATGGAGAATAAGACAATGGGTCAAATCGTAATTGTCTGTATTGAATTTTCAACTGTCAGTTGAAAATTCAGTTGCATATTTGTCATCTTTCAATCGAATAAAAGTTGGGCGCTCCATTAACTGGGTAATATATTGTTTAACCGGGCTGTCTTCTGGCATCATTCCCAGTTTTAAAGCCCAAAGTAATACGCCCCCCGTCACCACATCCGCTGCGGTAAACCGATTTTCAACCAAATAATCTCGATCGTGCAATCGTTCGTTCAGCGGTTGACACACTTTATCAAACCACTGCAAGGCTTCTTTCTGAGATACTTTGGTGCGATCGCTCTTGGGCAAAACTTTCTCCGGCAAATCCGGCAGCACGTTAAACATATACTGTTCTACGGGCGCTTCGAGGGTTAAAGAGGCATAAAATAACCATTGATAATAATATCCTCGGGCGGGACTTTGTGGCGGGGGCGCTAACTCTTTTTCCGGATATCGATCGGCTAAATAGGCGCAGATTGCTGCGGATTCATAAATCGTCACATCTCCATCGACTAAAACTGGAACTTTGCCATGGGGATGGAGTCTTTGATACTCGGGCTGACGGGACATTTCCATCGTCACCGGGACGAGTTCGTAGGGAAGATTGAGTTCTTCTAAAAGCCAGCGAGGGCGCACGGCTCGTGTTGTGGGTATATAGTAAAGTTGCATCAGGGATTTAAATTAAACAAACGGCTTAAAATAATTAAAAATTAATTCAAAAATTAAAGTCCTTAAAATAGAAGCATATCATAAAAATTGAATAAATCAGTCGGGTGAGTATCTAGCTTCTGTCGCGATCGAGATACTCCCCTAATAGATAAAAAATCGCTCTAAGGTCGATAAGTATTCAGCGCTCAAATATCTGCTTTTAAATCACCAAAATTGCTATTATTTTAAATAAGTTTATCGATTGAACAAAATTAATTATTTCCTGAGTTTAAACCGTTTTTTTTGCGGAATATTTACGGCTGGAATAAATTTAAGGGAGACGAAAAATTGAAAACTTCACTTACAACAGAAATTGAATCTATTGTTGCCCCCTGGATTGCTAAAAAAGAACACATCAATCTTGCGATTGGGGTCATTCAGAAGGGCGAGCGCTGGGTAAAAGGCTGGGGTTCGTTACCTTCAGCATCCAATCCTTCAGACTCGATTGCTCCAGAATTAAAGACGGTCGATGGCGATACAGTATTTGAAATTGGTTCGGTAACGAAAGTCTTCACCTCGACGCTGCTCTCATTATTGGTAGAAAAAGGAAAAATCGAGCTAACCGCACCCCTCTCGAAATTTGGAGACAACTACAAAAAAATTCCCGACACCGTAACTTTAGAAAGTTTGGCAACCCATACCTCGGGCTTACCCAGACTGCCGGAGAATGGCGCTCTAGCCGCTCGCGAAAACCCGGATAATCCCTATGCAAACTATACCTTTGAAAACCTAAACGAATACCTGCAAAACTACGATGGCAAGCCGGGAAAAACCGCCGGAAGCATCAGTTATTCCAATCTCGGTGTGGGGATTTTGGGGAATATTCTAGCCCACCAGTGCGATCGCTCCTATGAAGATGCAATTATAGAGCAAATTTGCCGTCCCCTGGGGTTGAAAGATACCAGCATCACCCTCACCCAGTCGCAACAGTCTCGATTTGCGTTGGGTTATCTCGAAGATGGGAAACTCACGCCTCACTGGGATTTGCCGACGTTTGCTGGGGCGGGTGCATTGCGATCGACTGCGAACGATTTACTCACGTTTCTAGAAGCCAACCTCCAGCCGAGTCAAACCCCCATAGCGGAGGCGATTCTCAATACCCACAAGTTGCGCCACCAAACCTTTGCCCCCACTGGCGGATTGCTAGGGTTGCTAGGGGGGATGGCGAAATGGATGCGGCGGTTGCAGGGTAGCCCCCTGGTGAAACGGGAAGAAATGGGTGTGGGTTTGGGGTGGTTTGTGGAGTATATGCCCGGTGTCGATCGCAACGTTCGCAATCACAATGGGGGAACGGGAGGACATCGATCGTTCTGCGGGTTTATCGAGGAAACGCAAACCGGCGTGGTGGTGTTGTCGAATTATGGGGAAATTCTATCGAGTATGTTCGGGCGATATTCGATCGATACAGTCGCGTTGAAGATTTTGGAAACGATTAACTCGAAGGATTTCGATCTTACACAGGGGTAAGGTGGGCAGTTGGGCGATCGGTTTCAATATTTAATTGTGACAAGAAAAACTGTCCACCCTATGACTGTAATTCCCCCTCTTGGGAGGGGTTAGGGGTGGGTTCAGAATCGCATCGCACAAGTTATTTCATCCTCATTCCTAAGCCCACATACCGACGAGAAAAACTGCCCACCCTACAACAACTCACTGAAGATGCGCGAATAGCAAAGCACGTCGCTGAGTTCGGGATTGCCTAAGTTGGGAAATACCAAATATTGCCGCAGTGTACCTTCGAGGGCAAACCCGCACTTTTCCAATACCCTCGACGATGCCCAATTTTCGGGGTGGCAATGGGCTTGGAGGCGGCAAATCCTCAGTTTGGGGGCAATGGCGACAATTGCCCCGAGTGCTTCCGTGGCATAGCCATATCCCCACGCATCTCGGGCGAGGACGTAACCCACAGTTGCCTGCAAGGGGGTCTCGAAATCAAAGCCGGTACTGCCGAGAAGGGTTCGCGAGTGGCGAGATTCGATAAGGTACGGGCCGCCGGGTGAGTTTGCCCAAGCCGCATCGCTAAATGCCAAAAACGATCGGGTTTGTTCGATCGATTCGTGTCTGGGCCACCCCAAATACCGCGTAACATCGCGATCTCCCCCATAGCGCTCGAAAATCATCTCCGCATCGGTGGGTAAAGGTTGGCGTAAGATGAGGCGATCGGTTTCGAGGGATTGAGGTGCTTTCATAACGTCAGTTCGGGATAAAAAGTGTCGGGTGAGGGTGGGGTTGGGGTGTAGGGAATAGAGTTTCCGGTGACCCCCGATCCTTGGAGTCTCTCAGACCGAGTTGGGGGATAATATCAAGTTCGGTTAAACACTTATAATTCCTCGTGAGGTGAGCAGGGGGAGTAGGGGGAGCAGGGGGAGCAGGGGGAGAGAATTTCCAACGGATTTGATGTTTTTCATAGATGCCAGCATTTTTTGCTGTAATCGCGCATCCTACAAAACCGCCCCCAAAACCTTTAACATCTCTTGCTGAGGAAAACTCAACCCCCTCACCCCCGAAATCTGCATTCCTTCGTAAATGCGGGGGGCTTTCCAGGTTCGATCGCACTTTCCATCGGGCAGCGTCCAAAACTTCACCGTCAGTTCCCCACTGCCACTCACCAAAACCCGATGATTCGGACTAAACGCCACGGATGTTACCCACATCTGATGACCTCGCAACACTTGCAAGCATTTGCCGGTGGAAACCTCCCACAATCGCACCGTTCCGTCTTTGCTGGGGCTGGCAAGAATCTGTCCGTCGGGGCTAAAGGCGATCGCCATCACCCAATCTTCATGTCCTGCCAAAACCTGCAAGCATTGCCCGGTGGAAACCTCCCACAGCCTTACCGTCCCATCGACACTCCCACTTGCGAGGATTTTGCCATCGGGACTGAGGGCAACGAACCACGTCCAATGGATATGTCCGCTAAAGGTTTGACATTGCTTCGTTTCCAAATCCCACAGACGGACGTTGGCATCGAACGCCCCCACCGCAAGCTTTTTCCCATCCGGGCTAAAGGCGATCGATTGGATGAAATGACCCGATAGCGTATCGAGAACGGCCCCAGTGGCCAGATCCCAAAGCCGCACCGTCCCATCCCAACTGCCACTAGCGAGAATTTTGCCATTGGGGTGAAACGCTACTGCCGTCACCGTTGCCGTATGCCCTTGCCAAATCTGGCGGCAGGATCCGGTTTGGGCATCCCAGAGACGAACGCTCAAATCGCTACCCCCACTGGCGAGGGTTTTGCCATCGGGGCTGAAAGCCACGGAATAAATCGTCCCGCGATGTCCCCAACGGGTACGAGAAGTTCCCGTTGCCACCTGCCAAAATCGCACTGCCCCATCTGCACTGCCGGTAACGAGGGTTTCGCCATCGGGACTGAATGCCACCGAGGCGATCCAACTCATTTGGGCTTGAATGGTTTTCTGGCAGGTTTTCGTCCGCAAATCCCACAGGCGAATGGTAGGATCGTCGCCACCACTGGCGAGGTGCGTCTCCTCTGAGTTCACCGCCAAACCGTAGATGGTGCTGGTATGACCCCTCAACGTGGCGATCCGATCGCCCGTACTCACCAGGGCAATACAAATGGTGCGATCGCTGCTACCACTGGCGAGTTGTCGCCCCCCATCCAGGAATGCCAGGGCAAAAATGGCGTGGGTGTGGGGGTGAATTTCTCGGATGCATCGCCCGCTTTTTGCCTGCCATATCCGAATCGCCTCGTCGCATCCTGCCGTTGCCAACCACTCGCCGTCGGGACTGAATTTGACTGCGCGCAACCAGTCCGTATGTCCAATGAGGATATGGATACAGCGTCCAGTTGCCGTATCCCACAGCTTAGCCGTGCGATCGTCGCTGACACTGGCGAGAATTTTGCCATCGGGGGAGAGAGCGATTTCCCACATGGGTTGAGAATGGGCCCTCCAGGTTCGGACAGTGTTTCCGGTTGCTAACTCCCACACCCAAATCCTGCCATCGTCTCCCGCTGCAAATAAACGATCGCCCTGGCAAGAAATGGCAATCGATCGAATGCAAACCCCATCGGTGTCAAAAACCCGATCGCATTGCCCCGTCGCCACCTCCCACAACCGCACGCTGCCATCCTCGCTGCCACTGGCGAGATACCGCCCGTCGGGGGTAAAGGCGATCGACCAGACATTATTCGTGTGTCCCTCAAACACCCTCACCAAGAGAGTTTGAGTTACATCCCACAGCAAAATACGACCGACAAAATGCCCCGTTGCCAAAAACTTGCCATCGGGACTGAATGCCACGCTGGTGATGATGCTATACGCTTTTGCCAGTTCCGATTTCGACAAATCCGCATCGGTGAAGTTCGCCCCTTGCAAGGGGGTATATTGTAAATCCGCCTGCCAAATAACCAAATTCGAGAAGTCGCAATCGGTTAAATCCGCCTGGAAGTGGCACAACAGATTGAGGAGATTTCCCGCCAGATAACCGGGTTCGCGAGGATGCTGGCGGCGCAAGTTATCGAGGATGTCGTGCAGTTGCGTTTCGATCGCTTCTGGCGTGTGAAAATAGGCGAGGAGTTCGTCTACCAGGGGTTGGAGGATGAGTTGGCGTTGAGTGGCGCGGATGTAGTCTTTGGTTTGGGCTTCGAGGAGGGCGTGATGCCACAGCAGTCCCGAGGGGGGTGGGTTGCCGCCGACAAGTTCGGTGCAAGCGCCATCGATGAGTTTTCCGGTGACGAATTCCATTACCACCGGCTGCAGGGTGAACCGGGGGGATGAGTTTGGGGCGGCGGGTTCGCGAACGGAGACGCACAGGGAACGGCGGTGCAAGGATTCCAAGGCTTCGAGTAATTTGGGACTGGCGATGGGGAATACCAGATGCGATCGCAACTGCCCCAGGGAAATGGGTTCGCGCACAGTTGCCAGCCAGTACATCAGTTCCCGTTCTGAAGCCGACAAACGCCCGAATTGCTGTTCTAGAAGAATCCGCAAGCCGTTAAAAACCGCAATCCCTTCCCCTAAAAACGCCTTCACATCCCCGGCAAAGATATCTCGAATCGCCGTGGCTACCATTTTCAACCCCAGGGGATTGCCTTGGTAAAATTCCACCAGCCGTTGGTATTCATCGGCTTCCCCCGCCAATCCCTTCACTTCCAGCAAGCGAATAGCATCCTCTGCCCCCAATCCCGGCAAAGGAAACGTTCTCACCGGCAGGGTATCCCCTTCAAGGGCAGCAATTTCAGCCGGTTTTTCCCGACTGGTTAAAATTAAACAGCTTTGATGGCAGACTTCCCCCACTTGCCGCAGCAGTTCGGCGTATCCTTCGTAACCGGCGCGAGGCAATCCGGCGACGTTCTGGGCACTCCCTAAGAGAGTTTCCCAATTATCGAGTACCAACAAGCAGCGGCAACTGCTCAAATATTCCAGTAATTGCGCAATTTGGCTGCCCAGATTTCCCGTTGGCAGGTTTTCCGGCATCAGGAAGCCGAAGATATCCGCAAGTACGTCCGTTAAAGGAGGTGCGTTCCGCAGCGATCGCCACAGGATACAATCGAAATGCCCTTGGAGTTGTTGGGCGAGTTTCACCGATAGGGCGGTTTTGCCCGCGCCCCCCATTCCGAGCAAGGCAACGATTCGGCAGCGATCGCCCAATACCCACTGGTTCAGGGTTTGCAACTCGGCTTGTCTGCCGTAGAACGCACTAATATCGACGGCTTCTCCCCAATCTATTCGCGTTGCTTTGTCGGTTGTCGCTTTAGCGGGGCGAGTGTAATCTTCTTCCGTCAGTTCCAATTCAAAGCTGCGAAAAATGCGATCGAGGGTGCGCTTGTCGAGTCCGATTTGGCGATCGAAGATTTTGGCGATCGTCTTCGGATCGAGTCCCACGCGCTGGTTCAAGTCTTCGAGAGTGTAGCGTTTCCCGTCGCGATCGCCAACTTCAGAATGTTCGATCGCCCCTCGCAGTCGCGCCAATCCGATACGAGAGAGAATCACGCCTCGCCTGCGCGTCGATTTGCACTGCACCATCGGCAACTCTCCTATCAACCAGACGATTTGCGCTGTTTTGCCCGATCGATTTCCTGTTGCAGTTTCTCAATTTGCCGTCGCAAAGATTCTGCTTGTTCTGCTTCAGCAGTGGCGACATCGATGCTACCGTCTTCCCCTTCCCGTTGATAGTTACCAGTGCGAATTTGCCGGTATTCCGCCGACTGCCACCACTCTTGCAAATAGGAAATGCGATCGACGGGGAAGGGGTGAGATAAAATTGAGCCTTGCGCGCCGTTGTAGAGTAAAAATTTATAAATTTGATTGAGGCTATCGAGGTCGAGTTCTTGATAGCGTTCCGATTGTTTGACGAATTCTTTTAAGCTAATTTCGTTGGCATACTTCCCGCTCCCTCCAGCGAGTTTCATCATCGATCGCATCACTGGATTTAGATCGTCTAGAACCAGCAAAGACGCGCGATCTGCCGAGAGTTCGGCTTTTCTGCGCCATTCGTAAAAGGCGTAAATCAACCCCGTGCCGATAAAGTTACCAAATCCAAAGGTAAGTTCGCCAATATACGTAGCCGTGGAAATTGCCCACAGCGCCATCTGAATTAAGATGGTATGACCGCATTTAATATGCCCGAGTTCGTGAGCGATGACCGATCGAATTTCCGCTTCTTCCATCAAGTCGAGCAATCCGGCATTGAGAGTAATCGACGGATTTTCTTTGCCTAAAGAATAGGCATTCGCTAAAGGCGTTTGAGAAATGAATAAAGAGGGTTCCGGGGCAATATCCAAATCCCGAACGCACTGGCGAAAAATTTGATACACCGTTGAATATTGGCGCGGCCCCACTTCGATACTATTGCCCATGTTGTAGACAAATTGCGGGCGTTCGTATACGAATTCCACAAACTTGCGCGCCACCAGATCGAATCCAGGAAGACTGCGTAGGGTTTCTTCCGCTTCGCGATCGAGGGGATGGCGCAAGGCTTCGCTGGAAATTCCGGGGTAGGTTGGCATAGTCGCAGGATGACCTAAAAGGCGAAACTCTATCTATGATACCTCCCCCCTCTGAGTGTTCGCGATCGAGCCTTAGCCGAAAGAACTTATTCAAAGCTGGTGAGTTTCCGGGAATCGATCGGGTGGAGATCGGGTCTAATGGTGACGTTGCGGTAGAAATATCAACTCTATCGCTTCTGACGGTTGGAGCTTCAATAATACTCCCACGCCTAATCTCAAATTGAATCCCAACATTTAATCCCAGTTAAACTTCCGCCCTAAAAATTCTTCTAATTGTTGGTTGTAAGGTCGATAGAAGTCTTGCAAACGAGAGAGTAAATCAGGATCGATATCCTTGGGATAGTTCCCGACATTTCTGGGAGTATAACTAATATTACGATCTTCGGGTAAACCGAGAAAATTAAAAACCTGTTTCATGACTCCTGCCGGATCTTGAGCTAAATCCTCATTGCTTAAAATGAGAAATTGCTCTCGAGAAAACAGTTTCATCCATCTTTCTAACAGATAAATGTATAAACCAGATTTTAAAATATCACCCTGTTGATGTCTGGGAATGTCGCTAATTCGAGCTGATTTTCGACCGATATCTAGCTCATTTAAAGAAATCTTTAGTGAAGTAGCAAGAGAATGTTTGGGTCTATTACTTTTTAAATGATGATAATAAGCCGAGATAGCTCGCTTAACTGGATGTCGGAGAATCGCAATCAGCTTAATATTGGGAAACCAGTTATATACGATTTTCTCAACCCCTGGAACAATATTTGATGTGCTAGCTTCTCCTGTAATAAATTTGCTATCATCCGCTCGAGGCGGGAAATGAGCTAAATATAGCCTTTTTTCTGGTTTCAATAAAGACCAATCTTCTGGAACTTGAATTCTATCTAGCTTAGGGACTAATGTCTTTAAATACTGAGGTTCTTTTTGAACGGCTGGCAAAAGTAAAGAGTGCTGGGACATATAATCATAGAGTGCAGTGGTGCCGCACTTAGCTACCCCAATGATTAAAAAGTTAGGCTCCTTTAATTTTCCATGCTCCCAATGCCGATCGACAAACTCAGGATAAAATTCCTTTAATTTGAGATAAATTACCTTCTGGTAGTAGGGAACTGCTTCAGAAATTTCGCCCATTGCTCCGAGTAAGTACCCGATTCTAAAATATTGAGGAGGTTTAACATCTATTGTTTTTTTAAGATTTTTGTTCAGTATCTTTTTCAATAACTCTCTATTTTCTATAGAAGCGAGTTTTAAGAATTCTGATTCAAAATACTTTCGTGGTAAGTTGGGTTTAATTTGCAAAGCCTTGAGGCGATATTCCCATGCTTTATCCAGATTTCCTTGTTCCTCAAAAAGCAAAGATAACTCTAGCAGTGCAGGCCAAAAATTGGCATTGAGTTCTAGGGCTTTGTGATAACATTGTATCGCCCGATCTAACTGAGCTATTTTGGAAAAGTTTAGTCCTAGATTATAATGAAGCCAAGGCTGACTTGGTTGAGATGCAAGCGCTTTTTCAAAAAATGCGATCGATCGATCGAAGTTTCCTTGTCGAATGCTGACCTTGAGAAGAATTTTTCCCAGTTCTTCATGAGCGATTTCCATGTTTTCTGATGAAACCACATCAAAAGAGTCTTGATAAATCTTAATGGCTTTATCTATATCGTTACTTTTAGAAAAAAATCGTGAATAACTATTTATTAGTTTTTTAATAAATTTTTCATTATTGGGTCTTAATTGAATCAGCTTTTGAAGACAATCGATTTCCAAATCAAATGCATTTTGCTTTTGATAAATTTCTGCCAACTGAGCTAAGGGTGAAAAAAATTCCGAATTCAGTTGAAGCGCTTGCTGGTATTCCTCAATAGCTCTATCTAGTTTTCCTTCTTGTTTAAGTTGGTTCCCCCACTTTAAGTGTTCTTTAGCCGTTGTTGACTTTTTTTTTCTTCTCATCATTCTAAATTTAAAGTCCTAGCAGATTCTATCGCAATTCAAAGATGCTGACTTTCAGTATCTTGATTGACTATAAAATAATGCATTTACTATAAATATTTTTGGCAAACAGGTAACAACAGCTTAGCTGCATCTTCATGCATCTCCGGGGAGGCGTAACCAGTATTATATTCTCCTTGTTTATTCGTGACGGGTTCCCCAGTAAATCGGCTAATTAATTTTTGAGGATACCCCCTCAATGAGTGACATTCTACAAAGTCATCAAAGTGATGAATCACTCGATCGACAGTTTCTCGATTAATAAAATGTGGAAAACCCTGATGTAAGCTGGGAAAATCTAGATCGTAATTATCTTCATAATCAAGAGAATGATGAGATAAGTAAAGTAATATCTTTGGAACTTTAATTTTTTGAGTCAGCTTAATGTAATCCTCTACAAAACTATTTCTCATATCGGTAATGACACCTCTAAGAAAAGGTCTATCCTTTTTAAAGTACTGAGATAATTCTTTCATAATCTGAGGACTACTCAAGCTTCCAAGTCTAGCCGGTCGATGCAGACGACTTGGATGAGAACGAGCAGACATCACTAGAATAATCGCAAATCTAGCATCATTAACCAAGTCAATGAGTAAACTATTATCTTCTTGATTCAATAACGTAGCTCCACAACCTGGCATACCGAGGTTTAGATTAGGTAGACCCAGATCTTGTTCCAAAAGCCACAAATAAGGTCGCTTTGTATAGCAACCAAAAGTTGTCGCAGGTCCTAAGCCAACAAAGTAGCAACTTTTTTCTAAAGGAAGGGGTTGAGGAC
Source organism: Zarconia sp. (assembly GCF_057467645.1). NCBI lineage: Bacteria > Bacillati > Cyanobacteriota > Cyanophyceae > Oscillatoriales > Zarconia > Zarconia sp. Next base: position 41,008 of record NZ_JBRJXU010000173.1, on the reverse strand, counting down.
CGCGAAATCCAAAAACCTTGTTATTTTTTTTATCTTCCATCGGATATATTTGATAATCAACAATATCAATATCTCGACGTTGATACGGTTGAGGCATTCCTTCACTAATTGGGCTTCCTGCTGTAATTTGATTGATTGTAATTTGATTGATTGAAAGCGCTTTTAAATAACAATTTTCTTCTTCTTTATTCTGCCCTTTCTCCTGAAAAATTTTTCCTAGCTTAATATAGATCCGGGCAAGATTTTCTACATCTTTCAACTCATTAGGTTGATATTCAAGAAGACGTTTTAGATATTCAATTGCTTGCTCGTAATTTTTCAGTCGATCGTGGATCTTTGAGAGTTGACGAAGTGCTATAATACTATTAGGCTTAACCTGAAGGGCAAGATTATACTGTTCGATCGCTTGCTGAAAATTCTTCTCCTGTAAAAATTTTTTTCCTTGATGAAAATAAGATTTTAATGTGTTCATATATTTTTTTGAGCTTTCATTGATGTTTGGGAGCTAGACAAAGTATAGAACGAAGCCAGTTTTTTCAGATTTTCAAACCAAAGTACGCTAGCTCTGGTCAACTTTTAATAAAGCCTCAATTACCTTTCAAACAGATTTAAATTTCAAGGAATACAACAAGTTAGATATCGTTTATTGCATATTTTTTTATAATTTTCTAGCTTCTATTTGAGAGCATCAATCTCATTCCAAATTTCCTGGAGTAACACTAACATTATTTCAAATTGGGTATCATGAGAAATCTCTGAGATATGAAAGCTTGTGATTTCTTTCTCCTGTGGTTCTTCATAAAAAAGTTGTCCATCTTCCCTTGCAAGATATTCTCGTGCAACATTGCTGTTAGACTTGGAAAATATTTTTAAAATATCGAGTGATTCCGAGCGACTTAGCTGATTAAACTTATCCTTATTAGATTGATTTTTTTGATAATACTTTAAAATAGGTTCTAAAAATCTTCCTTGTTCTTTACCGGATTTTTTTACGATATGATTATCCAAAGTATTCGAAACATACCTCAAGATTTCTAAAGTTTCATGACTTGGAGAGCCATGCAATTCTTGTGGTTTAGTAAACTTTTCTCGATCGTATTTTAGCAATTGAATATTATTCAAAAAATCCCAACAAATATGCTGCTCGTGAAGCTGTTGTTTTTCTAATGGTCGGACAATGACATTATCGATATTAAAGCAATCTGTCCACGGCTTTAAGTGTAGGTCAAATTGAAAGCGCTGAGAGAGTTTTGAGTTGACGTTCTTAGCTTCTCGTAAGAAATTAGAAAATGGACCTCGATGACCACCTTTGATCAGCTGAGTATACATAGACTGAATGAGAGAATCTTGCCGTCGAAGGTAGACAATTAATTGAGTTTCATAAGGTTGAAGTTCCTGTCGTACTTTCTCAATCGAATCCGGTGGTAAAGACTCAAAGTCTTCTGAACTTAAGATAATATTATTTACTGATTTCGACTCAATTTCTGCATGCAAGTCTTGCCAAGTTCCATGCTTATTGCTAAATCTTGGATCGGGTCTCACTTGCCAGGGTAAATTATGATGACCGAAGTAGGTCATTCCAGACTCTGGATATAAATACCCATAATTGAGCAATACATTCTTATTTCGACTCAAAAAGTTTTGTAACGTTGTGGTTCCCGTTTTATGGAGACCGATATGTAGATAAACTTTTTTAGATTGACTTTCCATAGGTTTTAATTAATTCACTAAAGACTAAATGAGAGTATAGCTTAACTCGGATACCAGTCAAACGATCTATTTAAGTATGCTTCTAGTTTCTGCGTATGTGGTTTGTAAAAGTTGGAGATTCGATCGAGGAAACCTGGATCTAGGTACGATGGATAGTACCCAACATTTCTAGGTATATACTGTATCTGCGTACAATCTGGCAAATTCAAAAAATCAAACGTTTGCTTCATAATATTAGCTGGATTTTGTAAGAGGTCTTCATTTCTTAAGATGAGAATTTGCTCTTTTCCAAATAAATCAACCCAAGGTTTCAAAAAGTAAATATATAAACCTTTATGTACGTATCGAAAATCTTTGTGATCGGCAACAATTTGAGATTCTAAATGCTCCATTTTTTCAAGTATTTCCATCTCTGTATTCATCACCATCTCAAAAGAACGTTGCTCTTTTTTTCCTTTTAAGCCTTGCTCGTAGTGAGAAACCAAACGTTTTGTTGGATGTCTTAGTATAACGATAAGCTTTATTTTTGGGAACCAAGAGTGCACGAGTTTTTCCATTCCTGAATGAATTGTATCAACACTCGCTTCTCCAGTTATAAAACGCTCCCGATCGGGTCTAGGAAGAAAATGTGCTAGGTAAAATCTCTTCTCTTCATCTAATAAGGAAAAATCACCGGCTTCGCTCATTTTTTTGAATGAACCCTTAAAGCGATTAAAATAAGAAGGTTCTTTGGTGATCGCAGGTAAAATTTGAGGATGTTGTACCAAATAATCATACAAAGCCGTCGTTCCGCATTTTCCAACTCCAATAATTAAAAAATTTGGCTCTTGCGGCTGACTAATAGCCCAATATTGACGAATAAAATCAGGTTTAGTTTGCTCGACTTGATGATAAAGACATTTTTGAGAAATGGATATGGCTTCCGAATAATTTCCCATATCTTTCAACTGCTGAGCGACATATAAACCGCCTGATTTTAGTTGAGAATAATCGATATGATTTACATAATCACTAAAGAACTGATTTAGATCTCTATCTTTCTGAGCATAGGGTAAATTTAATAAGTAGTAAGGATGTTGAAGATTCGGATTAATCGCTATTGCTTCGAGAGCGCAACGTACCGCTTCATCATATATCCCTTGAGCTTTAAGAGCTAGTCCTAGTTCTACCCAGGCGTTATATGATTTAGGGTTAATTTCTAGAGCTTTTCTATATGAATCGATCGCATCACTATATTTACCTTGACGCGATAAAACTAAGCCTAAGTTATAGTGAAACCAGTCAGAAGTAGGTTGCCTATGTACTTCTGCCTTCCAAAAAGCAATCGCAGGTTTGAACTCCTCTTTTCTGACACTCAGCTTTAGAATAACTTTGCCAATCTCTTCATAAACTTGACCAATAGGTTTTTCGAGGTTTGGATCGGTTTCTGAAATTGTAAGACTTCGAATGATTACTTTAGAAATGGCTAAAGCTTCATCAAGCTGGCTTACCTTAGACAAAACATTTTTAGACACCCCAGAAAGCTGACGAATCACTTTCAGCGCTTGAGGCTTGACTTGTATCGCACGCAAGTAATAGTTTAGAGAGCTAGAAAATTTTTTTTGATTTTCATAAGTCTCTGCTAGTTTATTGATAACTTGAAAAAAATTAGAATTTATCGTTAGAGCTAATTGATACTTTTCGATCGCATCTTCTATCTTTCCGGATTGCTTAAGCCGATCTCCTTGGATTAAATAGGATTTAGCATGTTTCATTTGTTTTAACCGACTCCATGGAACGAAACTTTAAAATGGCTTATGCGAAGATTGCTATCCAATTTATTGATAAAATTTGATGATTTAAAATTTATTGTTTTCCAATCTTATTTTCTTGATTCTAAATCGAGCTTAGGATTGTACTTAAGTTTTTCGTGAACTGTTGAGGAGAACATTCAACTTTAACTCTGCCTAAAGCATTGATTCGGATTTGATTCCAAAGATTTGAATCTGTGTAAAGTCTAACACATTGTTTAGCAAATTCTTGCGCGGTATCAGCGATTAATAACTCAATTTCATTTCTCCATCCAAGCTGCTGAGCAATTAAAGAAGTTGTTACCATTGGAATTCCTTTCGCAGCAGCTTCATGAGCTTTATGGGGAATTCCCGCAGCAAAGCGAGTTGGAACAACAAAAATTCGAGAAGAGTTATATAAATCTGTTAAGTCCTCAACTCGACCTAATAGCTTAATCGAAGAGTTTCCAAAACTTTCGACTTTTTGATTGAGTTTTTCAACTTTATTGGTGCCGGCGACAATTAAATTTACACGTTCTGGTATTTGTGATTGAATTAATGAGAATATTTCTTCCCCTAACCAGAGCACTGAATCAGCATTCGGAGATTGAATATCATAGATAGCTCCTACAAATAAAAGGTCTTTGCGATCGCTAAATGATTTTTGTGTAGGAACAGCCGTAACAGAATGACCTAAGACATGAACATTAGGATATCCATATTCAATAAATTTCGATCTTTCTTTCTCAGAAACAGAAATAATAGAATCACTTCTCTTGGCAAGCTTTAATTCTTCTTTTATCTCAGCTTCGATCGCCTCTTGCGATAAAATTTCTCCACCCAAACGCTTTAGCTCAATATCTCTCAAACAATATAGTGCTTCTGCATCGTAGATGATTTTAGCACTTTGTAGATATTTGTCAGACTGCGGAATTTTTTCCAGATGTTCCATATTATGAGGTCTGCTGACAAAGACCAGATCGTAGTATCCTTCTCGCTCTTGCAAAAAATTTTCTAACTCAGGTAGAGTATAGCCATTCATAACTTCTACCTCATGAGAAATATCTGAATAAACTAGCTCCCAATCTTCCTTAATTAGTAAATCTGTTGGATAAAGGGTTACGAAGAAGCCCAGATCGATCATGCTTGAAAGAATACAATTTCCTCGGGTATAGCCAGACCCTAAGAAAGTATGTGGGATTTTATCTTCTAAAAAGAGTATTCGTTTTCGGTTTTCTCGAGCTGTGCGCGCAAAAATAATATTAGGAGCTTCTGGTTTTAATTGGTGACTTAACCAAGACTTATGGCTTTCTATAAATAAATTTTGATTTCGCTTTTGAAGCTCAATTGCTTCACCACTTGCCTCGGAGCTTTTAGAGCTCGCAAATTCATAATGCAAGATCGAAATTCGGGGATTGTAGATAATTCTTTTTCCCGATCGAAGAAGTCTAACGCAATAATCTGTTTCTTCATAATATGCAGGCTGATAATTTTCATCAAACCCACCCATATTTAAGAATAAATTACGGTCGGTTAGCAAAAAAGCACCCGAACAGTAATCAACGGAGCGTTCAAACATATACTGAGGTGCAGTGGGAGAATCTCCTCTTCCATAACCCAAACACGAACCATCTTCCCAAATAATACTTCCAGCTTCTTGAAGAGTCCCATCTGGGAGTATTATTTTCCCACCAACAGCTCCAATATCAGAAGCCGACTCGATTGTTTCTATGGCAATATTTAGGCTATCTCCTAAAATCTGCGCATCATTATTTAAAAAGAGTAAGTAATTCCCCCGAGCAATCTGGGTCGCTTGATTGCAAGCCAGTAAAAAGTGTAAGTTTTCCTCATTATAGATAATTTTTGCACCTCGAACTTGTTGAAGGAGGTTTTTAGTTAAATCTGTTGAGCAGTTATCAACAATAATAACCTCAAGAGATTTAAATGAGCTTTTTGAAATAGATTCTAAACAACTTAATGTGAGTTCTGCTCGGTTATAGAGAATTAGTATTATACTAATTTTTGGCTCGTTAATTTCTGGAAAGCATAAATAGCTCTTTGTTGATAATAGATTTTCTAAAAAAATTTTATTCAAACAATCTAAGGCTGTCTTAGCTTGTTCTAGACTAGAAGGGAGTGTATCGTGTCCTGCATACTTGAATATTTCTTCGATTTTTTCGTGGACGCAAGGCAAGTCTGGATTTAGACCCATTGCCTTTTTGTACATAAAAATTGAATCACTCCACTTTTTTTGTTTTTCAAGGACGGCTCCTAAATTATAGTAAGACCATTCAAATTTAGGATTAAGCTCTAAAGACTTTTCATAAAAAAAAGCGGCATTTGACCATTGACTTAACTCAAAGCAGACATCTCCTATATTGTGATAAATTTGCCAATAAATTGATTGAATTTCGACAGCTTTGCTACAGTCAGATAATGCTCCACTTACATCTCCATTCCTGACTTTTGCTTCTGCTAATAATCGATAGATTTCTGGATTAGAAGGGTCTAAATCTCTGGCTACACTATAGGATTTAATTGCCTCATTGAATTGCTGGGTAAAACTGAATAAATTTCCGAGGGTAATGTAAAATCCAGAAGATTGTTGTGAATTTAACTCAACAACTTTTTGATAGCTAAGAAGGGCTTCTTGAGGCTTGTCTCGGCTCTCTAGAGCTTGTCCTAAAAGTAAATAAGTTTCTGCATCGCTTGAGTTTAGCCCGATCGCCCTTTGATAAGCTTCAACTGCTCCATCCAAATCTCCTTGCTGATTCAATGCAAACCCTAAATGCCGATACACCCAAAATGGCGATTCGGTATCCACTTCCACAGCTTTCCGATAGACCTCAACAGTCTCCTCCAACCTCCCTTGTCTCTCATAAATTAGTGCCACCTGATGTAATGCAGCCAGGTTAGTGCTATCAACAGCTAAAATTGCGCGATACTCGACTAGAGCTTCATCCAAGCGCCCTTCCTGCTGTAACTGTCGCGCTCGTTGAGTTAGATCCCTATGGTTGACTTCCTTACGAGCAAGTAGAACCCCTAGCAACTTGCGAATACCCAAGTTTTCGGGTTCTAATTTCAGCACCTTTTCGTAAGCTAAAATCGCCTCGTCAAAATTTTCAAGCTCCTTCAAAGCGTCAGCCAAATTTAAATAAACCCAACTGGGCTGATTGGCATCGAGTTCGATGGCTTTTCGATAACTTGAAGTTGCCCCCTCGAAATCTCCAATTTTTCCTTGAACCTGTCCCAATAAATTGTAAGTATTGATATCCTCGGGCTGTAACGAGATCGCCTTCTGATAAGCCTCGATCGCTTCTTCTAAATTACCACTCTGGCTCAGAGAATATCCTAAATGTCGATAAATCCAGAAAGGAGGAGTCTTATCTATTTCAATGGCTTGCTGATAAATCTCGATCGCTTGGAAAAACTGTCCTTGACCTTCACAAATTTTAGCCATCTGATGTAATGCAGGAAGGTATCGCCCATCAATTTCCAAGATGGAGTGATAACGCTCGAATGCAGCTTCTAGCTTCCCTTCAGATTGAAGCTTTTGGGCTTGCTGCCATCTCGTCGTAATAATTTCCAATTGTTGTTTGGAGTCTAACATACGATCTCCTCCGCTGACTACGATAACTCGGAGTGAAGTATATTTCTGGTACTTAAAATATTAAATTTTTGCGATTGCATAAAAATTTGGCAAATAAAAAAACGTCGCAAATTAATTATTTATTTTTGATTTTTGGTTCTGAAATAAACGTTCAAATCAAAAAAAATTAACGTAATAAAGTTAACAATATTTAACGAATTATCGTAGGAATTTTACAGACGTATCGGTAAGCCACTTACACTTTTGGCTTTACAAAATAAAAACTCTTAGGTATTATTTCTCAATAATACTCAATTTAACTAAAGTCTAAATTTCTGTTAACGCACTCCTACTTCAGAACTTAACGAAAAAAAAAGAAAACGTCAATCTTTTTCAGAAAAATACGAGAAATTACTGTATCTCAAAACTCAGATCGGAAACTATTAACTATGTCTCTGTATTTACACTCACAAAATGATTGACAGCAAACATTCAGGTTCATAGAGTAGACCCAACCCCCAGACCCAAAAAAACCGGAGATCGGGGAGAATTCACCCAAGTGCCCCCCGTAGGTAACCGTTCAAACTTCCCTCACTTATCAAGGAACAATCCGGGTTTTCAGTCTTTTTCCAGGGGGGAGTGAATGATTACCCCCGCACAACTTCTGAGGGTTGCTCGATGGTGACTTCGATCGGGTTTGGCTGTCTTCGATCGATGATCTTTAAAGCCGTTCGACTTTTTCGATCGGTTTTTCAATTAACTGTTTCGGAAAGCATTTTTCTCAATGGGTATTCGATCGGGTGTTCGATCGAATCTGGGGCATGCCGATGGGGGTACGAGACAAAAAACGCTGATGCGTCAATAGCAATGGACAATGGGAACTCAAGCTGACTTTCTCTAGTTCGATCGGGAGATTGCCGTTGTCGATCGCCTCAGATCCGACTAAAGTGAAAGGTTGACGGCTCAACTACCGACGCGAAATTGCCGATATGGATCTGCTGCGATCGCTTCCCCTCGGACTGTACCTCGAACAACCCATTACCTGGTTGCACCGCCTCGATCCGAGAGTGAAACTGGTTTGGTTAACGAGTTTTTTACTCTCTCCCATTTTGGCAACGGTGCAGTGGCGTCTGTTTTTGGTGGGATTGCTGATTGTTTTGACGATCGCGGCGCGCATTCCTCTGCGAGTTTGGAAGCAGCAAATGGGATGGCTGCTCGTCTTTTGTGCGATGATTTTTTGCATTAGCGCCTTTGCCCCCGACGGCTTGCAAGTTTCCTACCAACCTCGCCTTCCTGCAGACGAACTTGCCTTTGCTCAGCAAAACGAACCCCCATCTGCGGTAGAAGCCGATCGCCGTCCCTGGTACGATCCGTTTGGTTTTGGCAAAACAACACCCGAGCGTTCAACACCGCAAACAACACCGGAAACCGATGGGGATGGAATCGCAATGCCTGAGTTGCCGCAACCGACATCCTATCGCTACGTTTTTTTCAACGAATGGATTCTGAAGATGACTCGCCGTTCTCTGGAGTTGGCGATCGTTACCAGTACGTTGGTGTTTACCCTCATTTACAGCACCAATTTATATCTTCTCACCACTGCTCCAGAAGCCATTACTGCCGGATTGGAAGATTTGATGCAACCGTTGCGCTGGTTCAAGTTACCCGTCACGGAAATTGCCCTAACGCTGACACTCTCCCTGCGATTTTTACCGTTAGTCCTCGAAGAAATTCAAAATCTCTCGAGATCGATCCAAACTCGGGGGATTAACTGGAATAAACTCGGGTTTCGGGGTGCGATGAAAATTTGGCCCATCGTTGCCGAACGCTTACTCGAAAATTTGCTGTTGCGTGCGGAGCAAATCTCCTGCGCAATGCAAGTCCGCGGATTTACGAGTCCCAACGAACATCGCGTCGAGTGGCATCAACTCAGGCTGGGGTGGATGGATCGATTGCTCTTAGGTGTTTTAATTGGATTTTGGATAGGACGATGGATCTGGGGGTAGAAGCCCGATATATTCCGCTATCTCCGGAATTAAAAAGCTTTTTTTTTCTAAGCTCTACCGCTTTTGGGTAGAAGGCTGTACTATGAGTTAGGGATTTTTTTATGAGTGTTTTTAATGCGGAGAGATCGGAGTGTTTCCTTCCGAACGAACTGAGCCGAGACTTTTGCGTGGGGAAGTTAACCTCTGAGTCTAGGCAAAATGGCCCATACGAATGCGTTCCCGATCGTATTTTCAACCGCAGTAGGGTTACGACACCACTTTACCTTCAGCAAAATGGCGGATGACGATGGTGCTGACCATCACCTAGTATTTATAAAACCAAACCTTCAGTGTAAATTTAGGCTTATATCTCCTTAATGATTGTAGCTTAAATCAACAGTAATAGTAAATATTTTAGAGTCAAATAAGGAGGTACCGAACCCGTACAAGAGTTTAAACTCTTGTACTATTTTTGCCACTCATTTCAAAAACTTTTTTCTAGACCCATTAATCGTTTTCAAGAACGATCGCACAAAATAAATGACCTATTTTACCAAAAGACTCAAACAACGTGATTCAGGTTGATTTCAGAAATCAATCGTTATGAACTGGATCGAGTTTTGAGTCGATCGAACCCTCTCAAGACTGGGAATGAACTCGAACCTTCAAACTGATTTTGCCAGTTACAATTATCAAACACCTACTTGATTGTCGAGCAAAGCCATGATTCATTATGGTTTTAGATGTTTAGCGAGATGAGAGACGATGACTAATCCGAAAGCATTATCTAATACTCCAGCTCCTTTGTCATGGTTGGAAAATATCGACACCTCTCCATCAATTAATTGTGAACTGGGTAAATCCCTTTTAAATTCCGATCGAAATTCTCTTGGATTTGGATTATCGATTGAAAAAATGAAAGATTTTAATAGAAGAAGAACGGAAATGATATCTCGAAAAAAAATCATTAATTTATTTATTCGATATTATATTAATGAAGATCGAAACAGCGTTCGAACTCTTTTAAGTACTCCCGCATCAAGTAGTGATTTTTCCGACGACCTATCGGCTTTAGATCGATCGATTACAATCGACCGAGAAATCGTGAAAAAGAAAGAGAAAGATGGCTCGATCGATGCTCTCAAAAAGCGACAAGGTTATGTGATGCGAGAGAGGATTGATGCCATAAACGAGCGCTTGCAATTGGGCGGGCATTCATTACTCACAGAAAAGGAAACTCTTTTAATCTACAAGAACTGGCCGTCAATCTACCAACTCGTTCGGGAGTCGATCGAGGAAGATGCTGGTAGCGAAAATACTACGCCATCCACTTTTCTGAGCGCCACATCAGAATTTTTGCAGTAATCGAACCCGGGGGTAGATGTAAATATGGGTATGACGAATTCGCACGTACTTCTTTGTGCCCTAGTACTGAGCCATACTCATTCTGATGGGTCATTGGTGTAGGAGTCGCAATCGCTAAAATCGCCCGCGACCACTGAGTTTGACCGATTCGTAACTAAAATCTGGAAATTTACCCAAGCCCAACGGTAATCGGTGAGAAACCGCGATACACTCTTAGATCGAAAAAGCCAAACAGATCGAAATCATGGTAGCGGTAGCAATTCTTGCGGCGGGACGCGGCACTCGGATGAAATCTCACTTACCCAAAGTGCTGCATCCGTTGGGGAGCAAGTCCCTCATCGAGCGGGTCTTAGAGAGTCTATCGATCGTTTCTCCCACGCGATGTTTCGCCATCGTCGGTTACGGTCGAGAGCAAGTGCGATCGCAACTGCAATCGTACCCCAACATTGAATTTGTCGAACAAACGGAACAACTCGGTACCGGACACGCCGTTCAACAGCTACTACCACACCTGAAAGGATATACGGGAGATTTGCTCGTTCTCAATGGCGACGTTCCCCTCCTGCGTCCGGAAACCCTCGAATTGTTCGTCACCACCCATCGCGATCGCCAAAACGCCGCTACCATCCTCACAGCACAAATCCCCAACCCCCAAGGATACGGACGAGTGTTTTGCAACGGTCAGAACGTCTTTCAGCAAATCGTCGAAGATCGCGACTGTACCGACGCACAAAAGCAAAACCGTCGCATCAATGCCGGCATCTACTGCTTTAACTGGTCGAAATTAGAGGACATTTTGCCGCAACTCCAAGCCAACAACGACCAGGGGGAATACTATCTCACCGATGCGGTAAATTATCTCGATCCGGTAACGGTGGTGGATGCTCCCGATCCGGAAGAAATTTTTGGCGTGAACAGTCGCCAGCAACTGGCCCAGGCCTACCAAATTTTACAGGCGCGGGTCAAAGATAAGTTGATGAGTGCTGGGGTGACCCTGATCGACCCCGATAGCGTCACTATCGACGATACGGTACACATGGAACCCGATACCATCGTCGAACCCCAAACCCACCTGCGGGGCCAAACCACTATCGGTTCGGGATGTCGCATCGGTCCTGGATGCTCGATCGAAAACAGTCAGATCGGCGAAAACGTAACGGTGCAGTACTCAGTAATTTCCGATAGTGCCGTCAAATCCGGTAGCCGCATCGGACCCTTCGCTCACCTCCGGGGGGCTGCCGATGTTGGCGAAGGCTGCCGCGTGGGGAATTTTGTGGAAATCAAGAAATCCCAAATTGGCGATCGCACCAATGTCGCCCATTTATCCTATCTCGGGGATGCCACTTTAGGCGATCGGGTCAACGTCGGGGCCGGAACGATTACCGCCAACTACGACGGTGTTAACAAACATCCGACCCACATCGGCAGCGGTACGAAAACCGGGGCCAATAGCGTCTTCGTTGCGCCAGTGACCGTCGGGGAAAACGTCACCATCGCCGCGGGATCGACCATCGCGAAAGATGTCCCCGACAAAAGTTTGGCGATCGCCCGTTCTCGGCAGACGGTCATCCCCGACTGGCCGATGAAGACTCGCAAGACCGAAGAGAAGTAGCACTCCACTTGCATCCGCGAGAGCTGGGTGGGAGAGGGATAAGAGAGAGGGGGAGACAAGGGAGACCAGGAGGACAAGGGAGAGGGAGAAGACGTGGTGAAACGGTGATGCCGTGATGAGAGACAAGGGAGATCGAAAGTATCAATTCCTCATTCTCTCCCCCTGCTTCCTCTGCTTCCTCTGCCTCCCCCGCCCCATTTCCTAAAATTAAGACACTTCCGCCGGAGAAACCATCGCCGGTATCTCTTCAAGCAGAGGTGGCACTTCTCCTTCCTTTACCGGATTTTCTCCCAAGGTCACCCGAACGAATCCGGCCAGTATCGGGTGAGGTTTGTTGGGGCCCGACTCGAATTCGGGGTGGAACTGGGTGGCGATAAAGAAGGGATGGTCTTTGAGTTCGATGATTTCTACCAATCGCCCGTCGGGAGAGGTGCCGCTGACGACAAAACCCGTCTCTAAAAATTGATTGCGATAGGTATTGTTAAACTCGTAGCGATGGCGATGGCGTTCGTAGACCACCTCTTGCTGGTAAAGCGCAAAGGTGAGAGTATCGGGCATCAGCCGGCAGGGATACAATCCCAGGCGCATGGTTCCCCCCAAATCCACCACGTCTTCCTGTTCCGGCAGTAAGTGAATGATGGGATTGGTGGTCTCGGGATCGAATTCCGAACTGTTGGCCGACTCCAAACCAGCCACGTGACGGGCCCACTCGATGGCGGCACACTGCATTCCCAAACATAACCCTAAAAAGGGAATCCGGTTTTCCCGAGCATAGCGCACGGCAGCCACTTTCCCATCCACACCGCGCACCCCAAATCCACCGGGAACGACGATACCCTGTACCCCTTCGAGATAGGTTTTGGGATCGTTAGTTTCCAGGTTCTCCGAATTCACCCAGCGCAGGTTGATATCCGCTTCGTTGGCGAGAGCCGCGTGGCGCAGGGCTTCTACCACTGATAGGTAAGCATCAGATAACTGCACGTATTTGCCGACGATGGCAATCTCCACTTTCTTTTGGGGATGGTACATGCGATCGACCAACGTCTGCCATTGGGTTAAGTCGGGGACTCGCTGTTCCAGGTGCAACAATTCCAAGGTGGCCTGGGCCAATCCTTCCTGTTCCATAATCAGGGGCACTTCGTAGATACTACGGGCATCTTTGGCAGTAATCACGCATTCGACGGGAACATCGCAAAATTCCGATAATTTTTCCTTCATGCCCTGTTTGAGGGGGCGATCGCACCGACACACGAGCATATCCGGTTGAATACCGATCGATCTTAACTCCTTCACCGAATGTTGCGTCGGTTTGGTTTTCATCTCCCCAGCAGCCGGAATCCAAGGCATCAGCGTCACGTGGATGTAAGCAATGTTGTTGCGCCCCACATCTTTGCGAAACTGGCGAATGGCTTCCAAAAACGGCAGAGATTCGATATCTCCCACGGTGCCGCCAATCTCGGTAATCAGCACGTCAACGTTGGTATGGCGGGCAACGCGCTGGATGCGTTCGCGAATCTCGCCAGTGATGTGGGGAATCACCTGAACGGTTCCCCCCTGGTAATCTCCCCGACGTTCCTTATTAATTACCGCCTGATAAATCGAACCGGTGGTGACGCTGTTGAGGCGAGACATGGACGTGTCGGTAAATCGCTCGTAATGTCCCAAATCCAAATCCGTTTCCGCCCCATCCTGGGTGACGAAGACTTCTCCATGTTGAAACGGACTCATCGTACCGGGGTCGACATTAAGATAAGGATCGAGTTTGAGAATGGAAACGGAGTAATTGCGCGACTTGAGCAGCCGTCCCAAACTAGCGGCGACAATTCCTTTCCCAATACTGGAGACAACCCCACCCGTAACGAAGATAAATTTGGTCATCGAAACTCAATCGCAACTCAGCTATATGGAAGCACCAGGGTTCATTGTGCCACAGAAGGAGAAGGGAAGCGTTTGCAAGTGTGTGGTTTTCACCACCAACATCATCTTCCCATCCCCCACTGACTGCGGACTGGCGATAAAATGGCCGCAAAGTAACAATCTTCAAACAACCTTCAAAATTGCGAACCCAAGGCTTTTCGAGTCATCCCTGGGTTCGTTCGCGGTTTAAAACCGGTACGCTCTTACTCTTTAACCACGCCAAAATACAACGCCGCATACTCGATAATGCTCGCTTCGTGGGGTTGCAACTCCGGCAGATTAGTTTTCAGAGTTTCCCGCACCGCTTGCGCAAAGATGGCATAATCTTGGGTCTTATTCTTGACGAACGGTTCGAGTTTCTTAATCAACTCGTAGTTACTCTCGATATTGACCTTCCGAATTGCCTTTTCCATGGGTGGGGCATTGGGGGCTTCAATTTCGGGTAACACCCGACTGACAAAGGTCACCCGATGCATAATCCGCCAGCACTTGGGCTTTTTATCGCTTTGGTTGGCCTGACGCAACGCCACGGCATTGGGAGCATCGCTTTGTTCGAGCCAAATCGGATCGACCACCTTATTGAAAAAGTCCTCGAAGTTATCTTTGGTGGGTTCGAGATAGAACGACATAAAGCGGTAAGCATCCACTTTACCCGGACGTAAGACGGGATTTCCCTCCTCATCGTAGGCTCCACCACCTTCGTTAATCCGACCTTGGTACTTCTTCCGTTCGGCATCGGTATTCACGTACAGTTGAATATCGCATTCCGGTTCGACTTCCACCGTTAAGCCAAAAGATTTTTCCGTCTCTTTCCCCTTCGTTTTGACAGTCTCCACGTGACTTCCGAATAACGCATCCATTGAAAACTCCATGCCAACACTACCCGCACTAATCCCCATATCGATCGTGGCACCCATCGCTCCAGCGAAGGAATAGGAACCGGTAGTGGATTCTTGAACCGATTCCATCACTTCGGTAGACTCTGAGAAAAAGCCACCATCGGCGGTCCAAACGTAGGTATTCACCAGATTTCGCGAGGCCAGACTCTTGGGAATCTCGTCGCTGCTCGTATTGCCGCCAGCATCCACACCGTAACTTTGGTAATAGGTCTGAAGTTCCTGTTGTTCCCGCTCGATTTTCTTTTTCAGGGTGTAGGCTTCGATCGGTTTAAAGTAGCTGTGTTGACCGTAAGTACTGGCATTGGCATAATCCGGGTCGCATTGAACGCTGCCATCTTCCTTGAGACCGACTTTGCCATCGAGCGTGCCCTGTTTGGTGTAGGTATTGTTCAACGGGAAAGTAATAATATTCCAATCCTTGGGAATATCGGGATTCGGTTGCATCCGGTAAGACACCAGGGCATTATTGTGAGCGAGACGCAAGGCAAATACGTCCATCGTATCCGACTGAACCAAGGCAAACCCCGTATTCGCCGGAACGAAACGCCGACCGACAGCTGGATTGATTTCCGACCCAGCCTGGTCCCAACTTCCCCGCAACTCCAAGCGACTGGTTTTGGTGGCATTGCGGCCGTAGCTGACACTCGACTCGCTTAACTGGCTGTTGGAAAATTCCAGAGTATTGCGCACCCCGGCGGTGCAGTTGACATCGGCAATTTTCGTCGTCACTCCAAATCCAGCCTCAACTTCGATATCGACCCCCGTGGCGAGTGAGGTTTCGATCGCCGTATCGAATCCCTCTTCCTTGGAGGCGGCATAGAAGTAGTTGACGGCTTCGGCTTCTTCCAATTCTACGGAACTACAGCCGTTGTAATCCTCAAACTCACCCATTATCATACTGGTTGCGGTGAGGTTTTCGCTCGGCACCGGCGGCGCACCTTCGATATAGCCGATAATTTGCGGGTCGGCTTGCACTTGTGCGATCCATTCCGTGACCAAATTACCCACTTTGTAGCCGGTGAGCAAATGCCACTGACCGTTTTTGATGTAGCCGTAACAGCGCTTGTGAACCCCCGTGAGGTTGCCGTCGATATCGTATTGCAAATCGCCGTATTCCCCGACCGCCGGACGAGAGTGAATGATATCGTGAAACTGAGTACTGACGCGGGCTAAAGCCGACTGGACTTGGGCGATGTCATTACTCACCGGAGCCGTGGAAATCACTTCTGTCGGTTGGTTGCTGCCAATGCCAAAGGCGAGATGGTTCCCCAGTAGAGAGCGATCGCTCAGTTCGGTCTCGTTCTCTAAATCGAAGGTATAGTAAGCAATCAGATCTTCTTTTTCCCCTTTGAGACGGGTAAACAGGTTATCCTGAATTTGCTCTTGGGTGCGGGAAACTTTCCAAATCCGAATTTCTTCGAGGGTGCCCGAAAAGCACTCTTGCAAACCCCGGTTTTTACTCGCGCCGAGGCTGAATTGTTCCTCACCCCACGATGGCTTTTGTTCCATCTCTTCGGTTTCGATGGGAGAGCCATTCCGATACAGCAAGAGCATCGAGGCTTTGGGATCGGGGTTTTTCGTCCACTGCGCCCCTTTGACGATCGCGTGATTGCTGCTTTTCGCATCGTAGGCGATATTTCCCTCTTTTTCTTCGAGTCGCCACCAGGACACCAATCCTTCTTCGTTTCCTTGCACCCGACGGCAGATATTTTCCGGAGGTAGGGCTTGATTCCAAAGGCGAATCTCGCTGATGATGCCTTCGAGATAATGTTCCTGGCCGTAACTGTAGGTTTTGCCAATTTCCAGGGGAAGGGTGTTGCTGCCAGCATCTTCTCCATGGTAGGTGTGAGACCCCGCTAGATTTTGCTCGAGGTAGAAGTCAATTTCCGTCCATTGCTTCACTCCTCGACCTTCGCTGGTCGGAACTTCAATTTTGTGCTGGCGCGTGAGGGCAATTTTCTGAAAAGCCCCGGCTTTGAGAGCTTGGGAAGATTTGTACTCGTGGCGGCTACCGTCTTTATCTTCAAAGGCAAAGACCATTTTGCCATCGGTATCAACATACAAAGCGTAGGTCACCGACTCTTCGGTGCCGTCGCTCAAATGACCTTTGGTCAAAATACCCTGGGTTTGGCTGAAGTTCTCCAGTTTCAGGAATACCTCAACCGTCAAATCTCGCCCGAGATCGAGGGTGGTATTGTGGTCGCAACTGAGGGCGTCATCCCCTTTAAATTCCAACGCATAGGACTGGTAATAAACCGCCGCAATATGCTCCCACTGACCGAAGGTAATCGATTGTTGGGTTTGCTTAAATTGCTGGCCTACGCCTGCAAACAGGGTGTAGGGAGCTTTCAGGGGTGAGGCTACGTTCCAGGGACTGCTGTAGGGATTTCCGTGATTGCCATTGGGAGAATAATCTTTCGCACCGTCTTCAAAATGCCAATACCCCACGAGTCCCGTTTCTTGCCCGGTGAGTTGGCGGTTCATATCCGCTTGAATGTCGGCTTGAGTCCGCACCTGATTCCAAACGCGAACTTCATCCACCTCACCGTGGAAGTAGTAGTCCCCACTGCGTTCTGTGGCTCCAGCCCCAATGCGTAAAGGACATTTCGTATTCGGCGAGAATTTAACGTCCGATTGCGATGCCACCAGCTCGCCATTAACGTAGAAATCCATTTGCTCGGATTTGGGGTTATAGGTTCCGGCTAAATGCGCCCAAATTCCTTGTTCGTAGCTTCCTCCGACGATTCCTATCCATTTATGACCGACACCCAGCCAAAACGCCCATTTGCCAGCATTGGCATAGAAGATATAACCTTGTTGCGGGCCGTCGTTTCTGGAGGTGAGAGGAGACATATGACCGCTTCCACCAGTGACTTTCGCCCAGACTTCGATAGTAAATTCTTTGGGATTTAACTCGGCTTTGTAAGGGACATCTACTTTATCTTGGCGACCGTCAAAGGCGAAGGCCGAATTGATGGCTTTGGCTTGAACTCCCAGGGTGTACGCAGAAACCCGCGAATGATGGTGAATAATGCGGGTTGTATCCCCACCGCCGCTACCGGGTTGTATCCACGCTTCGAGGGTGAGGTTATTATCGGCATCAAATTTTGCCAGTTTGGATAAATCCACAGTACTGGTAGGTTGAGCCGAACCCGTTAGACTCTCAGGAGGGGGCACTTCCTGGGGTCGTCCGCTGGGGGTTCCGTGATTGCCGTAGCCGGAGTAGTCTTGAACACCCTCGGCTTCAAAGCGCCAGTAACCGACGACACCGGGTTCGTTACCCAGCAATCGCTGATTCATTTGGTTTTGAATGTCGGATTGAGACCGAACCCGATTCCAAACGCGGACTTCATCGACTTCTCCGTGGAAGTAGTAGTTACCGCTTCCTTCTGTAGCTCCAGCTCCAATGCGCAGGGGATATTGAGTATTGAGGGAGTATTTAACGCCATCCACCGAACCTGCCAACTCACCGTTGATGTAAAAACGCATTTGCTCGGATTGCGAGCTGTAGGTTCCGGCTAGATGGGTCCAAGTTCCTGGCGCGTACTTGGGACCAACCAGGGCTTCCCAACGATGACCGATACCCACCCAAAATTCCCAGGTTTGGCTGTGGGCGTTGGCGTAGAACATATATCCTCGTTGGGGATAATCGCCTCGGGACGTGAGGGGAGACATATAACCGCTACCCCCGGTGACTTTCGCCCAAAATTCGATGGTAAATTCTTTGGGATTTAACTCGGCTTTGTAGGGAACATCT
Source organism: Zarconia sp. (assembly GCF_057467645.1). Lineage (NCBI taxonomy): Bacteria > Bacillati > Cyanobacteriota > Cyanophyceae > Oscillatoriales > Zarconia > Zarconia sp. Next base: position 22,405 of record NZ_JBRJXU010000173.1, on the reverse strand, counting down.
ACTTTATCTCGGCGACCGTCAAAAGCCAAAGCCGAACCCGAGGGTTTGCTTTTTTGCTGCTCTTCGAGACCTGACTTCGGTGGCAGTCCGACATAATCGTCGTCGCCATCGAAGGTGAGGGCTTTACCGGGGGATTGCGCCACCCACTGACAGGGTTTATCTGGACTGATATTGGTGTCGTAATAGGCGGCAAAAAACTGATTTTCAATGCCTCGGAAGTACAGTCCCAGTTGACCGGTGGCACTTTCGGAGAGCAAAGGCGTATCGCGAGTCCAGGCAAAGTCGAGCAGTCCCCCGGAAACGGTGAGTCCCAAGCTATCGGTATGCAGCAGGGACATCGGCAAAGCAATCTCAGCTTCCTGTTGCTCTAGGGTGGGGGCAACAATCTCGGGTAACTCGATTTTCTCGGGAACTTGGGCCAGTTGACCTTCGCGAGAAATGGCAAAATCTAAGATGCTGATGTACTGTCGGGCTTCTTCGTCGTTGGGGTCTGCGGTGGCAACGGCAAGCATCATGCGGGCATTGCGTTTGACGGGTTTTTCTTGCTGGTCGTAGCCGGTTGCTTGTTTGTGCTGTTGATAGTACACAATGGTCGAGAGTCCGGATTCGATGCTACGACCCTTAAACTCAAAACTGCTCCGACGAATCCCAGAGTTATTACCCAGGGGAATTAAATCTTTTTCGGTAAACGGACAGGTTCCCGGCTGCCGCTCGAAAACGGATTTTTGATATTGGGGGTCGGGACTGGTGTAGAACTGCGTGCCTTTGGTCTTAAAGAGTAAATCGACCGCACGTTCGACGTTGAACGAGTCAATTTGTCCGGTTTGGCTATTGTGGGTGAAAATCTGCCAACGCTGTATCCCGGCAATCTGAGTCGGCAGTAACAAGACGCTAAACCGCCCATCGCGCAAGTTTTTAACAAAGTCTAATTCCTGAGTTGGCTCGAAGAAGGGTTTCTTCTCCATGTCCTGAGCCCCTAAACTATCTTTGTTACTCTGGGGGCGATATTTGTTACGACTGCGTTTGTAACGGACTTCCCGCGTGGGCTGTAGTTCTGTCCCAGCCAATACAAAACGATCGACGAGTAAAGTATCGTTAACCAATGGCACTTTGTTGCCATCTGCGTCTACAACCGGGCTGCCATCGGTATTGCGGGCATAAACGATCTCCTCGTGTTCGGCATCGATAGACTGCCGGAAAATATAGATATATTTGCCATCGGAGAGGGCATCAAAAGGCGCTTCTGCGGTAAGACGGGCAGTTGTCGAGAGGAAGGGGTCGATTTCCTCGGGACGCAGGGTTCCGGGTTCGGCTTCGGCACGGCTGCCTTTTTTGACAACGGGCATCTTCACCGGGTCAACCACACCATAACCGACCTGTACGATTTCATTACTGAAACGAATTTGTTTCGGGTTTTCTAACCAATAGTGAACGTCGAGGGGACTTTTGGCATCGTCGGTATTATCGAGATTCAACACTGAGTAATAGATGTGCCGCAAATCGTCCATGGCAAGTGCCACAATTTTACCTTTATGGCGCACCATCGCCGCGTGCTTGTAGGTTTTATCGGCGTAGGTTTTGAGGAAGTTATTGGTAATTGTCATGAATCAAACGATCTCGGTTAGCTCAACAATGAATTCAAGTTGATAATTAGCTCAACTGCACATAATTTTTCATCGCAAATCATCCGAATAATATATTTTAAAATAGTCTTCGTGAAGATCGATTAATGGAATTAAATTTGCTTACTCAGGAAAGATTTAGTTGTCAAAAAAGTAGCACAACGTGAGTTTTCTTTTAGGGCAAAATCGAGAGCGATCGAACGAGTAAATTAGGTTTTTACTCATTTTTGGAAAACGGCAGAATAACGATTTGAGCCGATCCAAAACTGGCGTTAGCACAAGCTTGACGAAGAGCGATGGATTCTCTAGAGAGAATACGAGGCAAAAATATGCCTCTAGAGAGAACGATCGATATTCGATTTCATCTTAAAACCACACTATGTTTAACGATCGCTCGCATCAGATTTACGCTGGGGCAATCTGAAGCCCGAATTTTGGCAAAAGCGATCTCAATTTATCCCAAAAAAGCGATCGGTCTTGAAACGCGCTCGAATTAGATGAATAGAACTTAGATTGTTCTCAAACGTTTAACAAACTTAACAGGAGTCCAGAAAAAACTGAAAATTACAACGAATTGAGAACTAAGTCTTGTCATTAGACCGAAAAATCCTTACTCATAGTAAGGGTATCAACTGAGAAAAGTCAACGGAAGTCACAGTCTTGTCACAAAGATAAGAGTGCTGACTCCCGATCTCCAAGCGATCGAGATTTGGCTTCCCATCTATTCCTTTTTTGCATCGGAAGGGTCTCGTCCGGTCACGCTTTCGATCGCCGCTAAAGCTGCTCGCGAACCGGCAATGATATCTCGTTCTTCTCCTCCCAAATACAACCGTCCGAAACTTCCCACTGCTTGCACTTGCAAAATATTAATTTCTGCGGCTTTTTCCGCTTCGTTTGCCGCCAGGGCTGCATAAGCCGCCGGAGTCACTTCCAACACGTATAGCGTTTGTCCGGCCAAAATCATTTGTCCCCGACGATTGCGATTGATGAGCTGGGTATGGTGGGGATCGAGATTGCGGATAATTTGACTCGAAACGACGCGGGGTTTGAGGCGTTCTTGTTCGCGCACCCCCAATGCCCCCAGAATGGCTCTCCCAGCGGCTCGAATTTCGCCCTGTTTGTTAGAGTGCACTTCGAGCAAACCGTAGAGGCGTTCGACGAACTGCACCCCAGGACGCACGGAGGTGGATTTGAGGGCGACATCGGTAATGCGATTAATTTCGATGCCGGGAGAGATTTCGATCCACAGCGACGTATCCCCCGGTAGGGGCAAAAATCCCAACGCTACGGTTCCCATATAGGCAGCGTGCTGTGGCTGCAAGCTATCGATATAGACGTAACTGCGCAGTTCGATTCCCAAGATATCACTCTCCGTTATTGAGGAACGCCCGATTCGAGGCAATTCCCGGCCAAGGCGATGATATCAGAGTTCGGAATTCAGAATGTTGGCAGCGCGCAATTATCGCTAACAGTATCTGGTCAGGGTTAGGTGTAGGGTGTAGGGTGACCGGGTGTGGGGAAAAGGGATCGATCGTGATAGTTAACGGAAGCAGCGGGGAGCTGAAGAAGATAGATACTGGTGAAATCTGAGATTGTCCGCACCCATCGTGGCTACGGCTCAAATCTAAAATCGCGCAATCTAATATCTAAAATTCTCAACACCCCAACCTCAGTTTGTATGCTTTCCCCTCTCTACTCCGTGCAAGTGATGCTCCATTTTCCCACTCTTGAGTCGCATCATATAATCTTCGAGATCGGCGGCTACTTTTCCCGAGAGCAAAAAACAGCCGAGTAAATTGGGAAACGCCATCACGAAAAAGGTCATATCGCTAAAATCGACGATCGCCGTTAAATCTTCTCGCACGGAACCCAAAAAGATACACGCCACAAACAAAATTCGATAGAGCAGTGCGGATTTTTCCCCCAGCAAATAAACCCAACACTGCTCTCCGTAGTAACTCCAAGAAATCATCGTCGATAAAGCAAACAGAAACGTTGCTGCGGCCAACATGCCGGGAAACCACGGAATCACCGTGCCAAAAGCTTTCGAGGTCATCAGAACCCCTGCCAGACCTTCAGCGTACTCCTCTTGATACGCTCCAGTCGTCACAATAACCAGAGCGGTCATGTTGCAAATGACAACGGTGTCGATAAAGGGTTCGAGTAATGCTACGAGTCCTTCTCGAATCGGTTCCTGGGTACGAGCGGCAGCATGGGCGATGGCCGCCGAACCCAATCCGGCTTCGTGGGAGAAAACCGCTCGGCGAATCCCCTGCACGAAAACCCCAAGTGCTCCCCCGGTAATTGCCGCACCGGGAGAAACCGCTTCCCGTGCGATGGTGGCAAATGCTCCGGGAATGTCGGCGGCGTGAACTCCCAGCACCCACAGAGCTGCAATGGTATAAATCGCGGCCATCAGCGGCACGAGGGTCGAGGCGACTTTGGCAATCCGCCGAATCCCACCCAGAATCACAGCTCCGACTAAACTGGCGACGAAAAAGCCATACAGCCAGTTGGGTACGGTCACAATTTCCGAAACGGCCACGTAGGATTCGTGGGTTTGAAACATATTGCCACCCCCCAAAGCCGAACTCAAACACAGAAAGGCGAACAAGATGCCTAAACCTTGCCCGAGAGGATGCAGTCCGATTTCCGACAGACCTTTTCCGAGGTAGTACATCGGGCCTCCCAAGACGGTTCCGTCGGGTTTGATGATGCGGTATTTTTGGGCGAGGGTACATTCAACAAACTTACTGGTCATCCCAAACAGTCCCGCCACGGTCATCCAAAATGCGGCACCGGGCCCCCCAAGCTGAATGGCGATCGCCACCCCAGCAATATTTCCCAATCCCACCGTGGCGGAAAGAGCCGTGGAAAGGGCTTCAAAATGGGAAACTTCTCCCGCTTCGTCTGGGTTATCGTAGCGTCCCAGGACGATGGAGAGGGCGTGTTTGAGACCCCAAAAGTTGACAAAAGTCATCCGCCAGGTGAAAAATATCGCCCCCAGGGTCAACCACCCGACAACGAGTGGAACGCCACCGAGGCTGAAGAAAAGAATCTTCCCGATACTTTCAACGATTTGCGCGAATGTCGCGTTCGTTATATCGATAAACTGTTCGATCGAGCTGTCTTGAGCCTGAGCTACGATTGCCAAGAGAACTGCTAGAAAAAGCCACCAAAAAAGCCACCATCTTCGCATGAATTTTGTTGGGCGCGTTTATGAATAACTTCAAGGGTTTCGATCGAAAAACCGGGTAAAACGATCGAGTTATTCAAAGATGCTACTGATGGCGGGTGTCACTTAACAATCCAAAACCTGACAATGCCGGGTAAAAGGGGAGCTGGGGGAGCGGAAAATACGATCTGCTCGATCGTCACGGAATTTGGCATCAAGTTGCACGTGGCGTTATTGAGAAGCGCCGAACGATCGATTGAGGGAGAGGGAGGAACCCCACAGATGGGTCTGAATTCTAGGTTGAGACGATCGAGAACTCTCCCTTAACCCTTAACCCTTAACCCTTAACCCTTAACCCTTTTCCTCCAGACGTCCATTGCCTTCCCGTTACTTATAAACGGGCATCACGCCACTGCTCAAACGTTCCATGTAATCTTGGGTATCTGCGGCGACTCCATTACACAGTAGAAAACCACCGAGTATGTTGGGAAATGCCATGGAGAGGAGCATCATATCGCTAAAATCGAGTACGGCTCCTAAATTGAAGATGGAACCGAGAAAGACGCACAGGACAAATAAGACTCGGTAGATACCCATGGTTCCTTCCCCGAGCAAGAACGTCCAAGCCCTTTCACCGTAGTAACTCCAGGAAATCATCGTCGAGAAGGCAAACAAAAATACGGCGATCGACAAAATGATGGGGAACCAGCTAATGACACTGCCAAAGGCCGCTGAGGTGATATCCACGCCCGAGAGGTCTGTTTGTTGGTAGGTTCCGGTAATCACCACCACTAACGCAGTCATGTTGCAAATCACCACGGTATCGATAAAGGGTTCGAGTAAGGCCACAATACCTTCTCGCACGGGTTCGTGAGTTCGAGCGGCAGCATGGGCGATGGCGGCCGATCCGATACCGGCTTCGTTGGAAAAGACCGCTCGCCGAATCCCCTGTACCAACACGCCGACAAATCCCCCTTCGATCGCCTCGGGAGAGAATGCGCCTTGAACGATCGTGCCTAAGGCGGCGGGAATTTGCGGCAGATTCGTCAGCAAAATCCACAATGCGGCGATGACGTAAATCAAGCACATGGAAGGAACGAGGGCAGCAGCAACAGAACCGATACGCTGGATGCCCCCTAAAATCACCAGACCTACTAGAATGGCAACTCCCAAACCGTAAGCCCAGTTGGGGATGGGGATAATATTGGCAACGGCGGCGTAGGATTGGTTGGCTTGGAACATATTACCGCCACCTAAGGACGCACCAATGCACAAAATGGAGAAGACGATCGCTAACACTTTTCCGAGGGGACGCAATCCCCGTTCGGCTAAACCCCGAGACAGATAGTACATCGGACCGCCAGAAATGTGACCGTCGGGTTTGACGATACGGTATTTCTGAGCGAGGGTACATTCGACGAACTTACTCGTCATCCCGAACAGTCCGGCGAGGGTCATCCACAACACGGCACCGGGACCGCCAAGGCTAATGGCGATCGCTACCCCAGCAATATTTCCCAATCCCACGGTGGCGGAAAGAGCCGCAGACAGCGCTTGGAAATGGGTGAGTTCTCCTTCTTCATCTGGGTCGTCGTAGTGTCCCAGAACGACAAAAATTGCGTGTTTGAAGGCGCGGATGTTGATGAAGCTCATCCGAAAGGTGAAAAAGAGCGCTCCGCCAATCAGCCAGATGACGATGAAGGGAATGCCGCCAATGGTGAAAAAGAGGACGGTTTCCATCGCGGCCACGATTTGAGCGAAGAAATCATTCAAGGTGGCGAACAGGTTTCCCCCAGTGGACTCTTGACTCTGGGCCAATGCTGCGGTGGGGAATGCAAGAAGGAGAACAAATAAAATCCAGCGTTGTTTCATCAGGGTTGGGGGTTAACGAGCAAACTCAAATTTCAAGAACGATACATCGAGTGTATTTTAACGAGTTGTGCGGACGTGGCTGCGACCCTCGGTGAGGGCGATCGTTTTTCGGGATGGGTTCAATAATTAACGTCAGTTCGGGTTACTGATGCAATTGAGTGCAATTGACCCGTTTTATCGCCACGATCGGTGGTGAAAGGTTTGTTTCATTGTGCCGGAAGGTTTGAGATTTGAAAACCCTCACGGGGGCGATCGTCCCTCGTTATTACCCGCCAGTCTAACTTTCGATCGCTCTTTATCTGAATAGTTGCTCACGTGTTAGTATTTGAGGGTCGAGCTTATCAAAACAGCCATGACCACCGCGACTCAAGTTAAATGTGCCTGCGAACCTTGCCAGTGCCTCGTTTCAACCGATTCAGCGTTCTCCAAAGATGGGAAGTATTACTGTGGTGAGCCTTGTGCCAACGGTCATCCCAACGGAGAGAGTTGTTGCAATAGCGATTGTTCTTGCGGCTAGTTGTCAAGAGTATCCTAGATACAGATGCTGACCCCATCTTGGAATTTGAATTCCATTGAAGTGAAGAACCGATTTCTCTAGAGAGTGTTTCTCGAAAGAAATCGGTTTTTCGTCGTGATGCCATATGTAATTTTGTGCTGAGTCACCACGTGACGAATTAAGTTGCCCATGGCGTGAGTTGTCGGTGGAAATCATTTCAGAACCGGCGATCCCAACGGAACAATCCGGTTCGACGGTTGGAAGGGGTGTAAAACAAAATGTTGGGGATCGGAGTCAATCCAACATTGGAAAGTGTGGTTTATACTGATGAGCGAGTCTCGGCTGAGGGGTGGCAATCGCCATAGGATGAGTCGTTATACTCAGGACTATTAACGTGGTTTTCGTTCAAACCGGGTTCTACGATAAACCCGATCGCAACTTATGGAACGGATGAAAGTACCTTTCGGATGGCAGGTTTGGGGTTGGTTCACCTTACTCGCCTCCCTAGGCGTTCACGGCTTCCTCCTCAGCTTGCCGATGTCCTTTTCGCTGGATGCGCCGGAACCCGAACCCGAACCCATCGCGGCTGTTCCTCTGACGACGCTGCCGGAAATCGCTTCACCGCCACCGGAAGTTGAAACCACGGCTGTCGAACCTACATCAGAATCTGTCTATGGTGAGGAGGAAACTTACGAACCCGAATCCGAATATAGTTCTGCTGTGGAGGAAGTTTACGAACCCGAACCGGAATACATTGCGGCAGATACTCTAACTTACGAACCCGAACGACAGGTTACAACCCCGTTCGCCACAACCGTTTCCCAAACAAGGCGATCGAATTTCGAGCAAAAGCCTTACCAAACACCTCAACCCGAATCGGAGGCATCTCCAATTTTCACCAAGAAATACGTGATGAATCGCTCCTCTCAAGAAGAGTCAGGTAGTGGAAGTGAAGATGATGAGGTGTTGGAAACAATCGCCAGTGAAAAACTTCAAATGGCATTAGGAGGGTTTCGAGGTGGTGGTGATTTTTCTACCGTCGAAGGAGCCGATACGTTAGCGATGCTCTATGGTGTCGATGACCTAGAGATACTAAAAAGCTCATTTACGAGCGGGCAGGAGAACGAGCTGAAACCCGAAATCGATCCCGCACAATTTCGCTGGATTGATGATAAAACTCTAGAACAAGTCACGGCTGAGATTGATGCGAATATCCCCAAAGATATTTTTGTCATCAACGAGATACCCAAAAACCGCCTTGCAGATCGATATGAAGGTCGGGTTTTTGAAGTTAAAAGTCAAAGAGGCAATTTTGTCCGCTATATCAATTTAGTGCAGCTTTATATGGACCAGGAACCGAATGCAGGAACTTTATTTGTCGTTTGGAATCAGCTTCCAGAATTAGAACTCTAAAAAAATAGATGCAATTGCATCGGTTCAAGATTGGGAATTTTAAACGTAAAATGGAATCCCTTATTTCTCGATTAAGTCAACTCCAGTCTTAAATTCGGCATTAACGATCGCAAATAGGTTAAAGAATTCTGATGCCAGCCAATCTCTTTAGACCCTAGAACTGTCATGTGGATACGTTTCTGGTGGCGCACTTGAATGACAAATTTCGACAGCATCCTGATTCCCGAACTATCAATCGATTTTAACCCTTGCAGGTTCAGAATAACGAACGGCGGTTGAGTTTCGATCGCCAAATTCAAAAATTTGCTGACAAACGCGCAGTTTTCTCCCCCAGCCAAGCAAGGATTTTGAAAATTCACGATCGCCTTTTCGCGATCGCAGCGGATGAAGCAATCCTCGATCTTAATTTCCATCGTCATATCTGTAACCCGAGTTGACTTGCTAGTAAAAGCACCTTCGATCGTGCAAACGATATCGAGTTATATCGTCGATTGAATCATCATTGAAATCTTCTGAAACCTTGGCATAAATTGAAGTTTATGTTGCGTAAAAGTACGGCAATGTATTCAGAAAAATATGAGTATAGCATCCAAGAAATCGGAATTCTCGCAGATGACCAATAGCTCGATGGTGCGACTGATTGTTCTCTTTCTGTGATGGTACGGTTGACTTCTGTCAATTGCGTGTAATTCAGATTCAGTTTTACAGAAGTTTTATATTGCCAACCGAGTGCATCGGTTATCTTTATAACTATTTGTCACAAGAAAATATGTCACGTTAGATACAAGTCAGAGATAAGATAGAAGGCTGACTTTACCAATTCCCATCCCGAGTTCGGAGTTTTGAAAACAGCCTGAAAAGTAACAGTTTGTCTGTAATCCTTAATATTTATTCAATCGATCGAAACTCCGTAAAATCCCGTAAATTCGTTCGATTTATAAGTTTTGTTTATATAAATACAGATCTCGCTCTTGTCAGTAGATTTACGTAAGCTTTACCGAGCTGGGCTGCGATCGAGGCATATCTTGGATAAAAAACGATATGACCCGGCGAACCCCTTGCTTTTGCCACCATGCGTCCCGCGCGCGCCATTAGAGTCGTTCTGGGTGGGTTTCTCTATTGAGTCTTGAAATCGTGTCGTTACTCCAAACTCAACCAGCTAAATAATTCCGCTACTGAAAGCTGCCAATCCCCCAGAATATCCAACACTGGAAGAAGATCGTCTCCTTCCTTAAATTCCGGCAGGCGATCGGGTTGAAAGACCGTCACGGACTCATCGCTAGGATCGAGAAACCACGCCAGCTTCGTTCCCTGCTGAATGCAAAAGGTAATATTGCGAATCACGCGGTTGGGAGATTGGTCTGGAGAGAGAATTTCAATCGTCCAGTCCGGGTAGGTTTCAAACCGATTGGCAATTCGACCGTTCTCTTGACGAGGAATTCTCGACCATTCAAATACGGTAATATCGGGAACGATCGAGCGTCCGCTAAAAGTGCAGCGTAATTCTGTAAATGCATGAACTAACTTTTTGGGAAGTCCAACCTCATTAATGGACGATCCCAAACGAATTTGTAATGTGCTGTGTTCACCTTGAGGCATGGGTTTATGGTAGATTTTACCGTTGATGTATTCACTGGCGGGTTTGGTTTCTGGCATCGCCAAAAACGCTTCTAAAGAAAGGTGGGTGGGTTTGGGAGTTGTGGCAGTCATCGCAACCAATTCTCGTAAAATGACGAAGATGAATGGGGCAGTATTAATACTGTATCGCCTGCCGAATTTCTCGGGCCGTTGCTGGGGCGAGGAGTACTCCATTGCGGTAGTGTCCCGTTGCCAGGAGAACGTTGCGATAGCCGGGGAGTTTACCGATAATCGGGGCGGGTCTGCCTTGAGGACGGGGACGCAAACCCGACCAGTGCCGGATAATCTCAGCGTTGGCTAAACTCGGACAAAAGTCGATCGCCTCGGCCATCATTCCTTCGAGGAGAGCCGACTCGGCAACGATTTCCCCAGAATCACTTTCTGGTGCATCCGGGGGAAACTCTACCGTTGCCCCCAGCCAATACTCGGCATTTCCCAGGGGAACGATGTGGATGTCGTTGCCGGTAATCACGGGTTCGTTTTCGGCGAGGGGTTTTTGCAATCGCAAGCGCAATGCCTGACCCAAAACCGGTCGAATATCCACCGGTTGCTCTAGGGTTTGGGTGAAGGGAGTCGATCCCAAACCGGCTGCAACTACCACCCAATCGGCTTCGATCGACTTTTGAATCTTGGAGGATGCGGGGGAATGATAGTGGATGTGCTGGCAAACCCGTTCCTCAGAGGTTTCTTCAGAAGTGGCCCCAGAGACGATCGCATCGAAATCAAAGGTCACCCCCGCAGCCTGTGCCGCTTTGACTAATGCCTGAGTTAACGCCACCGGATCGATTTGCCGATCGTCTGGAGATGCGATCGCGGCGATAATATTGTTGCAGTTGAGATAGCCAAATCGCTCGCGAACTCGATCGTTCGGCCAAATTTCGAGTTTTAGCCCTTCTTGCGCTCGAATCTCCACCAGTTTTTGCCATTTCTCTAAATTGCGATCGGCATTTTCGTCGGCAAAACAGAGTTTGAGAATGCCGTTGCGATTGAAGGGGATGGTTCGATCGGTTCGCGCTTCGAGTTCGGGAATTAAGGTTTCGTAGCGATCGAGACTCGCCCGTCGCAATTTCCAAGCTCGACTTTTCACCTTTTTTTGACTGATAATTCCCATGAGCACTCCCAACGCTGCCCCCGTTGATTCTCGGGCGGGAGGTTGGCGATCGAGTACGGTAATTTTGAGTCCGGAAACTTGGCTGAGTTCGTAGGCAACCGTCGCGCCGATAATGCCGCAGCCAATAATCGCAACATGGTTCATAACCTATTAACCCAGTTCGCACGCCATCAAGCGCGCCAGGAAATAGTTGGTCATTTTCGAGCCATACGGGGAATTCCACCATCGGGAGGGATGACAGCCCGTCGGAGCTGCTAGGGAGTAATCCAACTCGCTACATTTAAGCCATTTCCCATTGACTCTCCAGCCAACGGTTGCGCCCCATTTCTCCACCAGAGCGCGATCTTGACGAATCGTCGAGGCTAAATCGCCACCGATACTTTGATAAATGGCAAGTTGGGAAAGAAAGCCAAAACGACCCTCACTATAATCGCTCCACAATCGATCGATGGTTTTGAGGGCATTACAGGGAAACTGTTCGATTTCTTTGGGGGTGAGTTCTTCGAGATCGGATTTTCCCGAAATATCGAGAATTAAGTGAATCGTTTCGCGATCGGCATCGGACCATTGACCGGCTGCCAGCAGGGTTTGCAGCTTTTGATATCGATAGACATCGGGAACTAGGCGCAAATTTTCCTCAATCCGGGCCATGCGATCGAGCAGTTCCGTAGCCGGCTGGGGGGATGTGGCATTCTTTTCGAGTTGAGATTCGATCGCCGATACGCGAGTACTTAATTGTTCGAGCAGTTCGAGTATGCTGGCCAATTGAGAATCGAGCGTTTCTCCTGGCTCTTGTTGAGGGTTTTCCATATTCGGGTCAAGGGAATAGCAGGAAAGCTCGATTTTATCAAATCTCCTCAGCTACCGGGAGTCTCTGGGGCAGCCACACCCAATCGATCGCGCCAAGCCGCTAAATCCGCCAGCGCCCGATCGCGATAGACCCCGTACCGTTCGCGCTTGTTGCGAATCTTCTGAGGCAATTGGGGAATAATCCCGAAGTTGGGCGGCATCGGTTGAAAGTGTTTGGGAGAGGCCGAGGTAATGAAATCGAGCATTGCCCCCATCATCATCGTTGTCGGTAGCTGCACCGGTTGCAAACCCAATGCCAGTCGCGCCGCATTGGTTCCCGCTAACCAACCCCCTGCTGCTGCGGCGGTGTAGCCTTCTGTTCCCGTCAGTTGTCCGGCGGCCAACACCGTGGAACGGGTCTTGAATTGAAGGGTGGGTTCGAGGAGTTGGGGGGAATTGATAAAAGTATTGCGGTGCATAACACCCATGCGGACGAACTCGGCATTTTCCAACCCCGGAATCAGGCGGAACACCCGTTTTTGTTCGCCCCAGCGCAGGTTCGTTTGGAACCCCACCAGATTCCACAGCTGTCCGGCTTTATCTTCCTGGCGCAATTGCACCACGGCGTAGGGGCGTTCTCCGGTGCGATCGTCGCTCAATCCCACGGGTTTGAGGGGGCCGTAACGCATGGTATCTTCCCCCCGCTTGCCCATTTCCTCGATGGGCAAACAACCCTCAAAAAACTTGGAGGTTTCTCGCTCGAAATCCTTAAGTTCTGCCTGTTCGGCGGCACACAACTCTTGCCAAAATCGCAGGTACTGCTCCTTATCCATCGGGCAGTTGATGTAGTCGGCATCGCCTTTATCGTAGCGAGAGGCGCGAAATGCGACTTCCATGTCGATCGAGTCGCCAACGACGATGGGACTGGCCGCATCGAAAAAGCTCAGGTACTCCAACCCCGTGAAGCGTTGCAAATCCATCGCCAGATCGTGGCTGGTGAGGGGGCCGGTGGTGAGGACGACAATGCCTTCGGGGGGAATCTGTTTGACTTCTTGGCGAGAGAGGGTAATCAGGGGATGATGGGAGAGGGTTTCGGTGAGATCGCGACCGAAAACCGCGCGATCGACGGCTAATGCGCCCCCGGCTGGAACTTGGTGTTCGTCCGCTTTGCCGATGACGATCGAACCCAATTGACGCAGTTCTTCGTGCAGCAATCCCGCCGCCCGATCGGTCGCTTTCGCCCCAAAGGAGTTGCTACAAACGAGTTCGGCGAGTTCGCCGGTATGGTGTGCCGGACTTCGATACACCGGACGCATTTCGTGCAACACCACCGGAATTCCCGCTCGGGCAATTTGCCATGCCGCTTCGGTTCCTGCCAGTCCGCCGCCGATGACTTGAATTGAATCTCGCTCGATCGTTGCCATCTTTTCTCCGATAAGTATTTGTGTTTAAGTGTATTTACGTATTTTAGTTTTTTTGAGCTTTTGAGACCCGAAAATCGACGATCGCTGAATTACATTGTGGGTTTACGCAAAATTCAAGAATTAAACCTGGCAACTTAAGATTAAATATGATACATTATCATACTATATTATAAAGTTTTAATTATTGTTTTTATTCACCGGTCGAGACTCAAAAAGACTCTTTAAGCTTACGTCTTGTTTCAATCCTGTTTTCGACAAAATATATTCACTCAAATTTAAGATAAGCCTAATCTGATTTAGGGTGTGTCGATCGCTCGGTTAAATCTGGCTTTCTCGACTTTTATTGAATAGAGACCCCCATCATATGTCAAAAGAATCTGGTGAGATGACGATCGCAACCAAACTCGATCGTGCCAAACAACTCCAAGAGCAAGGGAAATTTGATGAAGCCTTGCCTTTATTGCTCGAGATCGTTGAAGCGTCACCCACTCACTTTCGGGCACTGATGCAAGTGATTTCCATTCATGAAGATTGCCAAGAATGGGAGCAAGTGGTGACGTATTGCCAGCGAGTTTTGGAATTGAAACCCGATCGCGTTCCAGTGTATGGGAAACTTGCGAAAGCATTGCAAAAACAAGAGGATACTCACGGGGCGATCGCGGCATATCAAAAGGCGATCGAACTTAAACCCGACCAATCAGCTGGTATTTACGCAAATTTTGGCAATGCCCTCAGCGAAGTCGATCGAATTGACGAAGCTGTTGATGCCTACCGTAACTCCCTCAAGCGCAAATCGGAACAACCCCACGTGCAGTTGAAACTGGGGGATTTGATAGGAAAACGCGGTCAGTTGGGGGTCGCCGCAGAATACTACCAACAAGCCTTCACCCTCAAACCCGAGTGGGGGGAAAAAATCCAGATGAAGCTGGCGGAGATTCGGATGCAACAAGGGCAACTCGACGGGGCTATTTCCCACTACCAAACTGCTCTGCGAATCAACCCCAACCTGGCGACAGCTTATCAAGGATTGGGGGATGCATTTCAACAAAAGGGGTTGTCGGAAGATGCCCTAGAAAACTACAAAAAATCTCACAAGCTCAAACCCAATCCGACACTCAAAAAAGCGATCGACGCGGCAACCCCCAAACCCGTTTCCGAACCCGAAATCCTGGAAGAATTCACGACGCAATCGAAAGAACCGACAGGGGATGTTCCTGATGCAGCCTTAGCCACCAAAGGCTCCTCCGAAGCCACTGGTCCGATGATGGGAAACAAGTTCAGTAAGATGGGGAAATTTAAAATTAGAAGCAAACCCAAACCCGTCGACCAAAAACAACTCGAAGGAAAAGAAATCTTCCCCTCAGTTGATATTCAATGGAATCGTACCAGTCTGATTTTCTGGAGTCTCTTTCTGGGGGGTCTGTATATTGCGGGATTGATGTCAGCCTTGTCCTCTGGGGTGAAAGCAATTATCATTGCCATGACTGCGGGTCCGATTCTGCTCGGGGCGTTTATCGGTCTGCTATTCTTTATCAACCGTAATGTGTAGTCAGGAATCTGCGGGACAAGAACATACCAATCGTAGGGGTCAACGACCGCAAGCACCTGTCATCATGGCTGCGCTCAAACCCCTACGGTAAGTCGTTGGCAAGCTGGTCTCTTATTTTTTTGCAAGTCCCTAAACTGAAAAATCAAAAAATTTAGGTCCAAACAATTTAGGGCGCACTGCGGTGCGCCCCGATAATTATATTCAGTATTGAAATAGTTAGTTGCCCTTTAGAGGGGAACCGCAACCCACGACTCGCTTATTCGTGGCGGGCGTAGTCGTCTTGGAAACGAACGATATCATCTTCACCTAAGTATTCGCCGTTCTGCACTTCAATTAAAACCAAGGGAATAACACCGGGATTTTCGAGGCGGTGGGCGGTTCCTTGGGGAACGTAGGTGGATTGGTTGCTGTAGACGATTTCTTCGTTGTCACCGCAGGTGACTTTGGCGGTGCCGGAGACGACAATCCAGTGCTCGCTGCGGTGGTGGTGCATCTGGAGGCTGAGACGGTGTCCGGGCTTAACCTCAATGCGCTTAATTTTATATCTCGGGCCTTCTTCTAAAATGGTGAAGGAACCCCAAGGGCGTAATTCGGTTGCTGCGACTCCGTTTTGGGGAAGAGACAGAGGGGCCAGAGCCGTTTCAGACATTTCGCGAGCGTGAACCATAACGTTCGTCCTTGAAGAGGTAACTTTTTTGGATAGGTTATCGATCGAACCGACCAATTTCCTGAGTGCGCCGCACCATGACTTGTCCGGCACAACTACTATTCTGGTATAGGAATGGAAAAAGTGGAAGAATCTATATCAATTCTTCACGTCGATCGAGAAGGCTTTAAAAAGCCTTTAAATTTAAATTCATTTTAACTTTTTTGATTTCTTCATCGTGTTCTGTATTTATCAAATTCGATGCAATCTACGGTGAATTTAACCAAATATTGAGTAGCAATAGATACAGTCAATAAATTAATTTATGAATGTATTGGCGACATTAGTTAATTATACTCATGACTGTTTTTAAAAATTTGAGTAAGGCAGGAGTTTCTTAGAAACAATGCCTTCTCTCAATTCGATAATCGATCGCACCTCAATAGATTCCTCATGGAATTGCTCAATCGTCAGCTGGGGATACCAAAAATACCCCCAAGCCATTGTGAACCCGAGACACTTTGCGAGGAGAGCGATTGATAAGCTGACCCCCCAGAGACAAAGATGCCGACCCCCCGCCATCGAGATTGAGGGCATCAACAGCTCCCAATTGCCGCACGATTTGCGCAGTTTGAGCTAACGTCGGTCCAAATCCCTGAGTGCCATAATGAATCGTCACCAGTAGCAAAGTTCCCGCATCCGTTGTCGCGATCGCACTTCTCGGGGCCGCACCTTCCCGAAAATTTTCGTTGAAGCGTTCGGCTTCTGCATCCAGAACGATTTCACCCTCACGCATCAGCACTGGCCCAGCGGCGAGAATATCGGGATAATCGGCGAATTCGGGAGGATCGAGGGTTCGATCGGACTCTAACTCCATACCGATGGCTAACCCATCGAGTACCGTCGGATCGTCGCGAATCACCAGCAGGTAGCCGTTCGGGGGAATGGGAACGTTTCGACGACCGGCTTTGCCTCCCTCCTGAATCTCGATAATACGGCGATTGTAGACGATGGCGATCGCTTCGTTATCCAGAATCGGCACGTAAGTTTCGCCCCACTCCCGCGTATACCGAGAGACCCCCGCTCCCACGTAGCCGCTATTGAGATCTCGCACGGAAATCCGATCGCCCGAAGAAGTCGTTAGGGTTTCTTGCAAGCTCAACCGATCGATTCTAATTTCTCCCGCATCGTTCCAGGCGATCGCCCCTCGGTGGAGAATGGGGCTAGAAAACCACAAACCATCTCGCCGAATGGCCCCCAAAGATAGCTCGCGATTGCGATTGAAGTAGCCGCTATTAATCGCCGCCGCCGCCCCCCACAGCGGTGCGGTTTGCCACAAGGGAGCAATGCCCACCTGAGTCTCGGGATGCGTCCAAATCGGATCGAGTTTTACGAGGGGATTCCCAACATCCACTTCCAGCCAGAAGACCGGAAATCGAGCTTCCTGGGTATCGAACATCTGCTGTCGCCAGCGAATCCCCGGTGCCCAGGCGATATCTCGCGCCACGAGGGCATCGGGACGCATTTCGATAACCAAACCCGGCGGATCGGATAAGCTGGAAATCCTTGGGGGCAAACTGGCTGGCGTATTCAGATAGATGCGGGTTTGCTCTCCATCGGCTTTGACAATAAAAGGTGGGGGTTCGATAGGGGGTTGCTTGCGATCGAGGTTTTGTATCGGTTGGGGGGAGAATCGATCGAGCAGCACCTCCGGCGTTGAGGCATCGAGCAGGACAACCCACCCCTCATCAGTGCGATCGAGTTGCCAGGGGGTCGGGAGATCGAGTTCGAGTTCGATTTGTTTTCCCCATTGGCGATCGCTTACATAAATACTTTCGACGCGCGCCGTTGGTGACAATATATATAATATCTCGTCCTGCACTGCCAGCTCCCAATCCATCTGTCGAGCCAACTCGGTTATGTCGAGATAACGGTAGCCATCGGCGAGGGTGGCGGGTAAGGTGACGTATCCCGAGTCAAACCACTGCACCGGCTGTTGGGTAAAATCTGCGGTATCGACCAACTCCACCCCCGCAATTTGCATCAATCCCGTATCGCTAATGCCGATGCGTTCGCTGGTTTCTCCCGGTAGGGTACGCCAAGCCACCGGCCACGATCGCCCGTTGATTTGAACTTGCCTCCCCTGTTTTGAGGTTTCAGATAGTGGATTGGGAGGAACTTGTGCAGAATGTGGGTGAGGAACTCCAGCCATTGCGGCAAGCCCGGCAATGGAGTGCAAATTGCGATTCACCTTCGGAGACGCTTCGCGAACGCCTTGAAAATACGCCCCCATTCCCCAACCCAGAACGGCTGCTATAGCGACCGACAGATCGATGAGGACACTCGTGAAGGTAGGCTTCGGGGGACGGGGGTGACGCGGTGACGCGGTGACCCGGTGACGCGGGGAGGGAGAAACGGAGGAATTTTTCATTTTTCATTTTCTCCCCAAGTTCCCAAAACCCCCCAGCCCAATCGCATCTTACGGTCCAAAAAGATTCTCGGCACTATTTTCGAGTTGGTCAAAAAAGAGCAAGAAGCCCAGAACATCGCGGAACGGCTGAGTGAAGGTATTGAGAAAGTTACCGATACTGGCAATCAGATTGCGATCGACCACGATGACATCGTTATCTTGGAGGGTAATATTTTGGGAAATATCCCCTTTAATCGCCGCCTCTGCGTCAAACTCCTGGGTGACGGCTCGTCCGAGTTGTTCGTCAAACCGAATCAGGGCCACATCATCCAAATCCGCTTGACCTAACGGAACCCCTTGGAGAGCATCCACGAGGGTGCTGGTATTCGGTAGGGTGAGAACCCGAAACGAACCCCCTTGACCGCCGCGCCGACCGGTACTGGCATAGCTGAGGACTCGCACCCGAATTTGCTGTTGGGCGAGG
The DNA here is from genome assembly GCF_057467645.1 of Zarconia sp. Lineage (NCBI taxonomy): Bacteria > Bacillati > Cyanobacteriota > Cyanophyceae > Oscillatoriales > Zarconia > Zarconia sp. The sequence goes on along the minus strand of NZ_JBRJXU010000173.1, from coordinate 3,776 downwards.
GTGGAACGAGCGGCGAGTTGGCGATCGTATTCTTCGCGATCGGTAATATCGAGTTTGGGGACGATCGCCACATCCCCATCTTCCAGGCGTACTTCCGGCAGGGGTTGCCCTTCTAGCAACGGGGTAAACAAATCGAAGACTTCTTCGATGACCGAATTATCCGGCAGGGTGCGACGCACGATCACGTTGCGCAAATTCGCCGTCACTTTCGTACCCCCAGCGGTGAGGAGAACTTGCGACAAATTTGGCGGTGGCACCGGGGCAATGGGGTAAAATCCCGGTCGCGCCACTTCTCCGACGATCGTAATTTGCAGTGCTCTTTGAGGAGGTGCGGTGATAATTGAGTTGTTGACCAGTTCGACATCGTAGTCCCCATCAAATCCAAGGGGGCGTTCGGGAACCACCACCACATCTCCCTCTTGGAGGAGCAAACTGGGAATCGGTGCGCCGGTGGCTAGGGGGGAGTACAAATCGACGATCCGTTCGAGAACCCGTCCGCCGGGTAACGCGCGCTGTACCCGAATCTCGCGCAAATCCGATTCGAGGGTGGCACCACCCGCGACGAGCAAGGCATCATCGACAGTGAGGGTATCGTCGGCGGCCACCCCCAACAGGTAGAAACCCGGACGGGTGACCGCTCCAGTGACGGTTACCAGAATCGGACTTTGGCTGAGTAAGGTCAGAGAAACAATCGGATTAACTAGGAAGCGGTTGAGATCGCGCTGAACTCGGGCGGCTGCTTCATTGGGGGTATAACCGGTCAAGTCGATGGCACCGAGCAGGGGAATGATAATGTTGCCTTGAGGCCCGATACTTCCCTGAATGCTTAAATTCTCGAAGGGTGGCTCGACCCTCAGAAAAATCGCATCTCCCGGACTCAAGCGGTACTGCGTCCAGAGTAAGTCATCGGAAAGGGTGCTTCCGGGAACTTTCGCTCTGGCGGGACGATTGCCGGGATTGTCATCGGTGAGGGGGGGCGGAATTAGCGTGGGTAGGGGGGAAGGTGCCGGTCGTAAAGCGCGGTTGTTCGACCAATAATCGAGGGCGGCAATACTCACCTGGGTTTGAACTTCACCGAATTCGAGTAACTGCTCGAATATCTCGGAGGGTGGCTCGGATGATGATTCGAGTGACCCCTCGAAAAGCTCTGGAAGTAGCTCTTCTGAGTCAGTTTGACCGTACGCTGGGGGGGCAAAAAAACTGAAGCTACTCCACAACGCTGGAATGCCATAGAGGAGAGTTGCGACGAGGCTCGTCACTTGTTTTGGCGTTTTGTTTTCAACCATGCAGAAAGATTTAGGGGGCGATCGAACTTATGACGATTAGGGTGACGGGCTAACCGATTTGGGTTCGGGGGTTTGGGTTTGGCGAACGCACCCGTATTTTTCTTTCCCATTCTCCCATTCTCTGGGGCGATCGCAACCTTCTCATCCCTAACCATTTTTTGAGATCGCCAGTTTTTGCTATTGCTAGCTGTTATATACTAGGTGACTTACTCGCGAGGCTTTCTATTAAATTGATTCATGTGTTCAATACCTGATTTTCCCGATCGTCTCGAGATAAAATTTACCAGATCGATACAGAGAAACTCTCAATAAAGTTAAATGAAATTCCGTCCTATCGTATGAAGTGTACGGGTTTTGCGAAATGTCTGTACCAGCTTGTTGAATCGCGGCAGGAGATGGAAACTCCTCAGATCCTAAAAGAGTGGCAAGACGCTGCTCGTAACGATATCTTTCCCGAGGTTAAGCAGGCTTGGCCAGTGTAGAGGTCTGTGGCTATGGGGTTCAGTGCAAAATGTAGCGATCGAGCTTACTCCCAACGCACCAGCGATCTAACATTCAACCAGTTATAACGGTGCAATAACAAGGGTATCCCAACGAACAAAATCGTGAAGAATGCTGCCAGAGTTATTATCATCCAACCCCCAAGCTGCAAACTACCGCCCAAATAGGTCAACAACAACGTTGAAGGTACCATCCCTAAGAAAGTGGCACTGGCATAAACCGGAAACGATAGTCCCGTCATTCCAGCACCGTAGCTCACTAAATCAAAGGAGAAAACCGGCAGCAGTCGGGTGGCAAAGATCGCCCAACCTAGGTAGCTTTCCCCATATTCGGTAGAAAAACTCAGGGTTTTACCGGTCAAAGCGGCGATAATCGATGGTCCCATAATTTTGCCCAGACTGTAGGCAATCACAGCACCGCCAAACCCACCGACGATCGTGTACGTACCGGCGATCGCTGGGTCCCAAACCGCACCCGCAGCCACTGCTAAAGGCGCTCCGGGAATCTGGCTGACTACCACGGAGAGGGCGATCGTGGCGATGTATAGCACGGGCCCCCACACCCCCATCTGAGCTAGAGTTGATGGCAAAGACTCGGGGCTAACCCATTGGAGCGCTTGCGGTTGCAGAAGCAGTACCAGAGCAATACCCAGGACGATCGCTCCTGTCAGCCAAACAAAATGAGCGTTCGTTGCGATCGAGTTAGAGGTGATGGTTTCGCGGGGATTCATCTGTCGCGCTCCTGGGGGTTGATGTTTGTAGCGTGACAGATGGGACTGAAGAGGAGCTAATGGCTAACTGAGAGAAAGCTAAGAAAGCAGTGCGATCGAGATCGCACATCCTAACGGTATGAGAACGTGCGATCGCGCGGATTAACCCAATGCCTTTTCAATGGCAGCTTTCAAGGCCGGATCGTTGGGAGGAGTTTGGGGATCGAAACGCTCGACCACTTCTCCATCCCGTCCAACGACAAATTTGCCAAAGTTCCAAGAGATATCGGACCCTTCTCCCACCAGAAACTGATAGAGAGGACTGCGATTGGGGCCGTTGACATCTTGCTTTTCGAGCAAGGTAAAGTCTACGTCGTACTTGGTTTTCGTGAAATCTTTAATTTCATCGGGGGTACCGGGTTCTTGGCTACCGAACTGGTTGCAGGGAACGCCGACGACAACGAAACCGCGATCGCCGTATTCTTTATCCAACTCGACAAGACCGCTATATTGAGGGGTGAGACCGCACTGGCTGGCGACATTGACGAACAGAATCGCCTTGTTGGCGAGTACTTCTGGAGACAGCGGCGTACCGTCAAGGGTGGCGAGGTTAGTCGGTAAGGGCATCGTAATTGTATATGTATATTTTTACAACGTTCCCTATTATCAGTCATTCCCGATCCCATGGTGCGGAAAAATTTGGCATGACTGGAAGACGATCGCGATATGATTCGATCGAGAGCCGGTTCGGAGATCTTGCAAAGCGATCGGCAAGACTCAGCTTGCTGTTGGCTGAATGCTGACCGCTAGAAAACCGAACTTCCCCCGCCATGCAAGAGAAGTTCGATGTCACTGACCCCCGGTCTAAAGACACGGGGGCTTGAACCGGACAGGGTTCAACGCGAGCAGTGACTAGACTACAAGGGAGAGTTCGCACTCATTATGACCTTGTTCTAAGACTCGAATAGTTACGAACGTTCGAGTGTTTCCCTAGCTCGGACCTCTTCAAACCTTCTGTCCAAAGGTGTGGGTTAAAGCCCAGAAATGCTACTCGAGTTAGTCTTAGGGACTTACAACTCCATCTCGTGAGGATTATCTCCATGCTACGAGTACCTGTTATTTCAGCCGAGGGTCAACCCCCATTGGTGAAAGGTTAAGGAAATCGCTCGTTTGTCAAGGGTGCGCTCGCCACGATGGCATGGTGAATCGAAAGATGACTCCAGGAGTGAAAGATGGCCCACTCTCAACGTAGTATCCGCGACCATGGCCGAGAAAAACAT
>NZ_JBRJXU010000172.1:0-25583 GCF_057467645.1 Zarconia sp. | reverse complement strand
TGAATAACGGCTCAAACCCTCGGAAGAGTCACGGAGAATTGGTTCGCCGTTTTTAGTTTTTGAATAAAGACTACGTAGAAATACTGAGTTTAGAGATGGGAGGAGGGTCGCCCAAGGATGTGCTCATCGCCATCAACCCCAGCAGACCGCTCATCATTTTTTGAGCGCGACCTAGATGGAGGGATCGCTGTGGATAGGGTGTTTTTCCCAGGCTTTCCGTGAGTTATGAGCTACCCTAAAGGGTATAGCAGTCGCCACTTCAGTGAGGACAACACCGAACAATTGTGTAATTAACCCGCAACCTTTCCCCCTTTCGGTCGGCGTTCCCTTGCGTCTGTCGCTTAACCAAGGCTCCAACCGCTGCCCGGCCCCCTTCTGCCCACCTTCACAAGTGTCCTAATTGCGATGGCGGTTGCGATATATCCTCTCTACACGACGACGCTTGTTCCTTCTATTCCTCTCTAAAAGTACCACTCGTTCATGACTCCTCAAGCACAACTCGTTCTCCTAGCTTGGCTACCGATCGTTTTTTACCTGTTTGTACTTTTTCCCCCACGTAAAGCTGTTATTGTCAGTTTTATTGGAGGTTTGCTTTTTTTACCCCAACGCACGCAATTCGCGCTGCCTCTGATTCCCGACTATAGAGGAATGATCGCCACGTGTTATGGCATTCTTTTAGCGATTTTAGTTTATGATTCGCCACGCTTGAATTCGTTTAAACCAGGATGGGTCGACATACCCATGCTGATTTGGTGCGTTTGTCCGTTTGCGTCATCTGTTTCTAATGGGTTGGGACTATATGATGGATTGAACGCAACCTTGACTCAAGTTGCCAACTGGGGATTACCTTACTTTCTCGGTCGGTTGTATTTAGGAAATCTATCGGGTATGCGAATGCTCGCTAGCGAGATTCTCAAAGGTGGAGCGCTCTACATTCCCTTGTGTCTTTACGAAGGTCGCATGAGTCCTCAACTGCATCGCATGGTTTACGGTTATTTCGCCCATCCTTCCGGTATCAGTCAATCCATTCGGTATGGAGGGTATCGACCGAACGTGTTCATGCAACATGGATTGATGGTGGGAATGTGGATGATGGCTGTTGCATTGATCGCCGTTTGGTTGTGGAAAGCAAAGACCTTCAAGGAGATTTGGGGAATGTCCTTGGATTGGTTAGTTTGGGTGTTTCTATTTGTCATGATTTGGTGCCGGTCTACGGGTGCTTACTTTTATATGTTGCTCGGGGTGGGCACGTTATTTTCGGCAAAGTGGTTGCGAACGTCTCTATTACTCCTATTTGTAATCGTGTGTTTGTCCTACTATTTATATGCCGGAGCAACTGGGACGTTTGCCGGAGATGAAGTTGTTGCTTGGGTCTCGGAAACTGTAAATCCCGATCGCGCCCAATCTTTGGCATTTCGATTTAATAACGAAGAAATTTTGGGAGAACACGCACGGGAAAGAATGATGTTTGGATGGGGAGGATGGGGACGAAATCGCGTTTACGAATATAACTGGGCTGGAGAACTCGAAGATACAACCGTGACCGATAGTTTGTGGATTATCGCCTTTGGAGTCAACGGAGTGGTTGGGTTGGCTTCTTTGACGGCTTCGTTGTTGCTGCCGGTGGTTTGTTTTTGTTTGTTTCGCTATCCAGCAAGTACTTGGTTCAATCCACTCGTCGCACCGGCTGCCGCACAAGCTGTGGTTTTAGCGCTGTTTATGTTGGATTCCGTACTCAATAATATGTACAACCCAGTTTTCACGCTGATTGCGGGAGGTTTGTCGGGAATTGCCCTCAATCCACCTCAAAACCTTCGTCCGACCGCAATTCGTTCCGCGCGAACGGGACCGCCAGCAGTACAAGCAAAACGGCCGAGGACCCGCGTTCGCACCATCCGACGAAATTTCACCTCAAAATAACGATGAGATTGAGATTTTAGCCTTTTCCCCTCCCGAAGTTACTCTTGGGTTTCTTTCGGGTGACAGAAAAAACTCGGTCGCTTTTTATAGGTTTTCCGATAGAGTTGGAGGGCTTCGTTTCCTTGTTGGGCGTGGAAGTCCTCTTGTACTTTGCGAGTCAAGCGGCGGGACACTTCTTTCACGATGCCGCAAATCATGCGATCGCCCGTGTTTTGAATTAAACTCGGCGGCAGGGCGCGAATAAACTTGGGAAAATGTACCCCAACACCCAAATCTAACTCCCAATCCACCCGAGTCACCGTGAGGGATTCATTCCCTTCCACTGGAACATCGACGAGGATTTGGACGGCTCGAAAATCGACTTCGTAACCGGGGGGTGTATACCCGGGGATGGGAACGGTCTCGATGCGATAAACTCGTTCTTGTTGGGGCAGCAATTCCAGACCGATTTTGGCTTCGATATAATGTCCCATGGAGCCGTAGCGTCCTAGCATCAAGGCGTAGCTGTTTTCTCCGAGGGGATCGACTTGCATCGGTGCCGCACAGCGACAGAACCAGCCTTGATGAACGTCGAGGTAATCAGCAACGGTTTGGGTATCGGCGTACATTTCCATTCCGCCGACAAATTGGCTGCGGAACCAAAATGGTTCGCTAGTGCTTTTGGGATCTGTATCTGCACTCTCGGATTCGATCGAGTTCAGATTTGCGTGATGGGGCGGTGATTGTTCGTTAAATGACGATTGCATAACCGATGTTTGAGTCTAACTCGATCGCGATCTTCACAGTCAAGAGATGGAAGACGTTGCCAACTTCTCTCTCCAGGTTAACCGGTACGGGGAAGAACCCCATCGGTGTTTTTTCTAAAGATTTTTCGCGTTTTTGACCTTAAATCTCCAATGACAGGCAGATTTTCGATCGATAACAATCGGTATACACCGATTGCAAACCGATTGCTGTGCCGAATTTAGCACAACGGGTCGGACGGCAGGCGCATTAGAATATTAAACAAGCAATACAATACTTAACCTCAAGTCTCGGTTATCGATCGGACAATTTAGTCAATCATGAAAGCATTTGTCGCAGGGGCAACGGGCGAAACGGGTCGCCGGATCGTGCAAGAGTTAGTTCAACGAAATATTCCCGTCCGCGCTATGGTGCGAGATCTGGAAACAGCCCGGAACATCTTACCATCGGAAGCCGAATTGGTTTTGGGGGACGTGCTGCAACCGTCGAGTTTGCAATCGGCTCTCGGGGATAGTACGGTTCTCCTCTGTGCCACGGGAGCCAGACCCAGCTTCGCTCCCACCGGACCCTACCAGGTAGATTTAGAGGGAACCAAAAATCTGGCCAACGTTGCCAAGGAAAAGGGTATCGAGCATTTCGTCCTCGTCTCTTCCCTGTGCGTTTCCCAATTCTTCCACCCCCTCAATCTGTTTTGGCTGATTTTGGTGTGGAAGAAGCAAGCCGAAGACTATCTGATCGGTAGCGGCTTAACGTATACCATCGTTCGTCCCGGAGGTCTCAAAAACGAAGATAATACTGACAAGATCGTCATGCAAGGTGCTGATACCTTGTTTGATGGCAGCATTCCCCGGCAAAAGGTGGCGCAGGTTTGTGTTGAAGCCCTCAACGAACCCAGCTCTCGCAATAAAATTGTGGAGATCGTCGCTCGGGACGATGCCCCGGATTTCGACTTCGACGCACTGTTTGCCAGTGTCTCCTAAGCTCGGTCTCGATCGGAATCGAGGAGGTTGGCATTCATGATATCGGGTCGTTCTCTCTGGGTTCTCTCCCTCCAAAACTTCATAATTTTCAACCTCTCAGAAAGGTAGAACGAGCGGTTCGACCCGCATTCTTGGAACATCGTCCAGTGCCGATGGTAATGCGGCTGACCTCCCCACAAACAGATATCTCAAGAAATGGGATGAAAGGGTTTTGAAACCAGAAGTTTTTATTCGCTATCGGGTGGGGCGATCGTTTCCCGTTAGGGGAGCGACGAAAGAAGTTTTCAGACGGTTATCGATTGGCGGGTTGACCACGGCAATCGCCCTGTCGGTGCTGGTCAATCGAGTCAGCCATCGTCCGTTTGTCGCCGTTGTCGAACCCGAACCCGTCCCCGAGGTCTCGTTTCCTCCCCTCATTATGAGTGGGGGCGATCCCCACATCCGGGCTTTGATGCGGATGATTTCAGCGGCAGAGTCCAACGTGAGTCGACCCTACCACGTCTTGTACGGCGGTGAGTATATCGAAGACCTCAGCCGCCATCCCGATCGCTGCATCCGCATTCCGGTCGGACCGAACACGGGCAATTGTTCCACGGCAGCCGGACGCTATCAGATGCTCACCACCACTTGGAACGAAAAGTCCGAACTCTATCATCCCAAAGCTGAGGGATTTTGGTTGTGGGATACCTATCACTTCGAGCCGGAGTATCAGGATAAAGTGGTGCACGACTGGTTGAACGATCGCCTGGCTTGGGGGGAAGATATTGCCGCCTTGCTCCGTCAGGGTCACTTGGATCGGGTGTTGCGATTGCTCTCGGGAACTTGGACGAGTTTGGGGTACGGCATCGAAACTAATGACATGACCCAAAGTTTGCCCCAGATTTACGAACGGATGCTTGCTGAAGAGTTGGAGAGCCTAACGGCAGGGGAGGCAATTGACAATTGAGAATTGACAATGGGCGAATGGCACCCAATTAAGACTGAGTTGCTACTGAGTGAGTACGGAACGGCAAGGATTTTAGCCACCGATTTGTGCTTATGTCAGTGCCATTCGACAATGGGCCAGTGGCAACGCTCTTCCCCACTCGGTAGGCAGTTTTCATCAGCACGATGCGAACAGTGCGATTGACTCTACATCCCACACCGAACCCTATTGAACCTGTGCCAAAAACTCTCGTGCCGTCTGTTCTAATTGCGCATCGTTCGTTTCTCGCGCGAGAGTGAGGACTTGTTGTAGAGACTCAACAGTTTGGGGTTTGTCGCCGATATTGGCAGAAGCCAGCGCTAAATTCATCAGGATTGTGACTTGCATGCCCAAATGGTCGATCTCCCGCGAGATAGCTAAAGAGCGATGGTACAGTTCGATCGCTTCTTGGTATTGTTCGAGGATTGCGTAAGTAAGACCCCAGTGATGAAGAGAACTCGCTTCTCCTACTCCATCGCCAATGTTTCGGAAAACCACTGAAGCTCGATCGTAAACTTCGATCGCTTTTTGGTATTGTCCGAGAGCATAATAAGCGTTACCTAGATTGTAGAGGGCATTACCTTCCACCTTGCGATCTTTGACTTCCCGCGCGATGGCTAACGATTGTTGGTGGAAATCGATCGCCCGTTCGTATTGCTCGAGATGATTGTAAATATTCCCCAAATTCCCCAGGGTTTTGGCTTCTCCAACCAGATCTTCGGTTTTTCTGAAGAGAACCAACGCTTCATCGTAAAATTCGATCGTGCGTTCGTATTGCCGGAGTGAATGGTAAGCATAGCCCAAATTATAGAGAGAGTTGCCTTCCATCTCTAGATCGCCGATTTCGCGCGCCATGGCGATCGATTGTTGGTACATTTCAATGGCTCGTTCGTATTGTTCGAGGGCATTGTGGGCATTTCCTAAATTGTAGAGAGATTTGGCTTCTCCAACTAAATCGCCGATTTCTTGCTTGATGGCGATCGATTCTTCGAGAAACTCAATGGCCCGTTCGTACTGCCCCAGGATATTATAAACCGTCCCTAAATTGTTGAGAGCGCCCGCTTGTTTCTCCAAATCGCCAATTTCCTGGAAACTGGCGATCGATTGTTGGTAAATATCGATGGCTCGTTCGTACTGTCCCAGGGAATGGTAGGCATTGCCCAAATTGCCCAGAACGTTGGCTTCTCCTACCACATTACCCGCTTCTCGATAGAGAGTGAGCGCGCGCTCCCAGGACTCGATCGCAGCTTGTAATTGACCGGTCTGCGCTTGCAGCACCCCTCTGGCGACAAGGCGATCGGCTTCCACTTGTCGGTCTTGGACGGTTTGGGATAGAGCGAGGGTTTGAGAAACTGAAGACTTTACCGCTGCGGCTTGAGTAGAGGAAGTGCCCAAGAATAGGGAAGCGCTCAGACCGAGAAGGACAAGGGAGGGCTTGGAGAAGTTGACAAACATTACGTTTTATGGATAGAGATCGGCGATCGCTCTGCCTGAGTTACCCATAGATGAGGTGAAAGCGCGATCGCTTACCCTTACGTATTTCTGGCGATGGAGAACTTATGCACTTTTCCATCGAAAGTTGGTCGCATCACCCAACAAATAGGGCGAAGCATTGAGATGAGAAAACATGAGTTGAACCTCGAACTGATTTCTCAAATGCTTCGCCGCGATCGGCAACCCTCGGAGATCTTGCGGATTACGACGATGACTCTTGCTTTTGGGGAAAGCGGCCGTACACCCCCGTCAACCACCGCAGCCGGTCTCCAAATTCCTGCACCAGGGAATCCTGACGATAGCGCCAACCCCAATTCCCCTCAGCTTCGCTGGGTTCGTTCATCCGGGCGTTTGCCCCCAACCCCAACAAATCTTGGAAGGGAAAAATCGCCTGGTTGGCATTACTACTCATGGCCAGGCGAATCAAATCCCAGTGAATGCCATGACCGGTACTACAACCGAGAAAATCCCAAACCCACTGCTGCTGGTCGGGCGATCGCGCTTCAAACCAGCCGACGGTGGTATTGTTATCGTGGGTTCCGGTGTAGACCACGAAGTTTTGGGAATGGTAGTTGTAGGGCAAATAGGGATTGCCGGGACCAGAATCGAAGGAAAACTGTAAAATCTTCATGCCGGGGAACCCGAATTTATCCCGCAGTGCCTCCACTTCCGGGGTAATAATTCCCAAATCTTCAGCGATAATCGGTAACTTGCCCAACTCTCGATTCAGTCGATGGAAGAAAGCCTCTCCCGGTGCTTCCACCCATTTACCGTTCATAGCCGTGTCTTCATCTCCTGGAACTGCCCAGTAAGATTCAAATCCCCGGAAATGGTCGATGCGAATTAAATCCACCATATCGAGGATGGCGTGGAAGCGCTGCAACCACCAGCCAAAATCATCTTTCTCTAATTGCTCCCAGTTGTATACCGGGTTGCCCCAAAGCTGCCCCGTGGCGCTGAAGTAATCTGGGGGAACCCCTGCCATCATTTTCGGCGCGCCGGTTTTTTCATCCAGGGAGAAAATTTCCGGATGCGCCCACACGTCAGCGCTATCGTGGGCGACGTAGATGGGAATATCTCCGAGAATTTGAATGTTGAGTTCGTTGGTATAGCGTTTGAGGGCCAGCCACTGACGGAAAAACTCGAACTGGAGGAACTTGTGGAATTCGATTTCGGAGGCGAGTTCTTGCTTCCATTTGGTAATGGCGTGGGGTTTGCGTTTGGCAATGTCGGCCGGCCAATTGTTCCAGCTTTCCCCCTGAAAAGCCGAGGTTTTGAGAGCCATGAAGAGAGTGTAGTCTTCGAGCCAATAGACGGCGCGATCGCAAAATTTCTCGAACAGTTTCTGTCGTTTGGGTTTTGCCTGGGTTTTGAAATTATTGAAGGCAATCCGCAGCTTGGCCATTTTGTAGTCTCGGACGCGATCGAAATCGACGCTGTCGAGGGGAAAATCGGGCACGTCGGCGACATCCCAATCCGCGAGCAACTCCTCTTCTATCAACTTCTCCAAGCTAATCAGCAGGGGATTTCCCGCCATCGCCGAGTAGCACATGTAGGGAGAGTTGCCGTATCCGGTGGGACCGAGGGGAAGAATTTGCCAAATTTGTTGACCGCTATCGACCAAGAAATCGACGAATCGATAGGCTTCCGGGCCCAAATCGCCGATACCGAAGGGACTGGGGAATGAGGTGGGGTGAAGTAAGATGCCGCTGGATCTGGGGAAGGCCATAATTTATCTGAAAATAATGAGGTATCTATTGAGAAACGATCGGGCGTAACGATCGAGGCGGTCGGTCTATCGAGAGGTCGCGATCGTCAGGTCTCGAACGTGCAGTCTGGGCTATCTGAATCGAGTGGGAGCGAGGGTCGGGCGAACCATTGACTTTTTTTCCGTCGCCGGGATATTGGGGTCGATGCACGCGAGTCGAGCTAGATGAAGCGATCCCTATCCCCAACCCAGTCGTTCGGACGTGCGAGATGCTAGTAATTGTTATAGACTCTAGCATGGGAATTTCACCCTCTCCCTGGGTTTCTTCAAAGTTTTTTAAGCGAACGAGCGGGATGCAACGGACAATTGACAATTAACAATTGACAACAAAACACGATCTCTACCTCTTCCTTGTCCTCCCGATCGCCCTCACTTCGTCTGAAGCATCTCCCACAAAGCCTATGACTTTTCGCAATCCCGCTCCGACTGTTGATATCATCATCGAATTGGTCGATCGCCCTCATCGTCCGATCGTCCTGATCGAACGGCTCAATCCACCCTATGGCTGGGCAATTCCGGGGGGATTCGTCGATTATGGCGAATCGGTGGAAACGGCAGCCGTGCGCGAAGCCCAAGAAGAAACGGGGTTAGTGGTGGAGTTGGTAGAACAGTTATTGGTGTATTCCGATCCCGCTCGCGATAAACGCCAGCATACGATCGCCCTGGCTTTCATCGCCACTGCCACCGGCGAACCCCAAGCGGGAGATGATGCTAAAAACCTGCAAATCTTCGACCCTTGGGCAATTCCTAGCAATCTGTGTTTCGACCACGATCGCATTTTGAAGGATTATTTCAACTATCGAAATTACGGCATTCGCCCTAGACTGGGCTAACCAAGAGACTATGAGTCAAAACGAATCTAAGTAGCTCATGTAGGGTGGGTAATGGCGGCGATTGCATGAGTAGGTTCCCCAGTTATCGTCAATCCGCCCTTACCCATCGTCTTTTTGTGAGGTGAGAATCTAAAAAATATACACTTGTAAGCTCCCCCCATCTCCCATCCCCTTGCCATGAGTCAGAACGAATCTAAGGAAAACCCAAATAAGCCCGAAGAGAAGGATAAGAAGCGCCAACTCCTAGGACTCGAACCCGTCGAAACGCATCACGAGCTAATTCTCGCTGACAGAAGTTACAAATATACCGCTCGTGCGGGAGTTCTTCCCCTCAAAGATGAATTCGGTGAAACTCAAGCGGAGATTTTCTTTACCGCTTACGTCTTAGATGAGAGCGACAACAAGGCCGATCGCCCTCTCACTTTTGTCTTTAATGGCGGCCCCGGTTCTTCCTCGGTGTGGTTGCATATGGGGGCGCTCGGACCCCAGCGCGTTTGTATGGAACGAGAGGGTTGGATGCCGCCACCGCCCTATCGCCTAGAACATAACGAGTATACTTGGCTCGATCGCACGGATTTGGTGTTCGTCGATCCGGTGGGAACCGGTTACAGTCGGGCGATCGATGAAACGGCGGATAAAAAATACTGGAGTTTTGAGGGGGATATTCGATCGGTTGGCGACTTTATTCGGCTATATCTGAGTCGCTACCAACGCACCTGTTCCCCCCTCTATTTGGCGGGAGAGAGTTACGGAACCACCCGAGTTGCAGGTTTGGCGGGCGATTTGGTGGAAAAGGGGATTGCTTTCAACGGCATTATCCTCATCTCAACCGCACTGGATTTGCGACCGATCTTTTTTGCCACGGGGGACGATTTGCCCTTTGTCTTGTTCGTTCCCACTTATACGGCCACCGCTTGGTACCACCAAAAGCTAGAGGACGAGTTGCAGCAACGTCCGTTACCGGATGTGATGACCGAAGTGGAAGCTTGGGCCGAAAGTGAATTAGCTGTCGCCTTGATGAAGGGCGATCGCCTTGATGAAGCCGAACGCCGTGGTATTGCCGAACAGCTAGCCCGTTACACGGGGTTAAGTCTCGATTTCGTCCTCGGTTCCAATCTTCGCATCCAGATCGATCGCTTTTGTAAGGAATTGCTGCGCGATCGCCGCCGCAGTGTCGGACGACTCGATTCTCGGTTTAAGGGCATCGAACCCTTCACCGTCACCGAACGACCGGAGTTCGATCCCTCGATGGTGGCCATCATCCCCCCCTACACCGCCACATTCGATCGATACGTTCGCGCTCAATTGGGAATAGAAACCGACCTCACTTACGAGGTGATTAGCTGGAAGATTAATGAGGGTTGGGAGTGGGAGAAAGGGGCACTGCCGACCACTGGTGAAGTGTTGCGGGGGGCAATGGCAAAAAATCCGTATCTGAAGGTGTTCGTTGCCCAAGGCTATTACGACCTAGCCACTCCTCACTTTGCGACGGAGTACATGATTTCCCACATGAATATCGACCCGGAACTGCGACAAAATGTGCAAGTTTCAATGTATGAAGCCGGGCATATGTTTTATTTGGATGTGGAGTCTTTGGCAGCGTTTAAGGAAGATCTCGATCGGTTTTTGGGGTGATTGAAGGATTGGGGATAAATGTGTAGGAGCGGTAGTTTTTCGAGTTGAGTCCCAGATGCTCTTTTATCGTTGTGAGTCTTCGATCGAGGTGTGATATGAGTTTTTTGACGCTCGCAGGATTCTTTTCTCACGATCTGGAGTTTAGATTGATTAATTTGACTGTATATTCAATTGAAGAATTAGCATCGAGGGAAAAACTAACTTGAGTTGTAAAAAAAGGAGTGATAAACTAAGCTGATTTACTAGTCATTTTATGGTATATAAAGCCTGTAAAAAATATAGACCGATTCATAAAAAAATTAATAAGTCAGAGATTGAAAAATATGTAGATGTTTCCATGCTGTCAATTTCTCAGGCAACGACAGCGACTTTTACGGATCTTTATTTTCAATACACATTTTTGTTTTTTATTCAGGTTGGAAGTAAAAGGGTGATATGTCCGATAAATGGAGAACTGATCGGGCAGACGGATGATGTGATGATATTTCCTCCTGGATCTATGGTGACGCTGGAAAACCGCACGGTGCTTAATGAAGATTATCGGGCTATTGGCGTTTGTTTCCCCAAACAGATGATAAAAACAGTGTTCTCCAACGAAAAATCAAATATTGAGCCAGTTGGGATTCAGATTGTGAAGGGATGTGCAGAGCAGTCTCTTCAAGTCTTGAACACTATTCAAGCCACGCTGAACGACGCAAAATTACCAGAGCCGATCAAACAACATCGTTTGTTAGAACCTTTAATTTGGTTGAACTATCACGGAATTCATCTCTCAACTGATGAGGAAGAGAAACCACTAAGCAAGCTCAGAAGACTTATCGAAACAGATTTAAGTCATTCTTGGCGGTCTAATGAAGTAGCTGAATATTTTGCCATCAGTGAGTCAACAATGAGACGTTGGTTAGCAAAATCTGGGCAAAGTTTTTCAAAAATATTGCAGAACACCAGACTTGAGCATGGGCTAAGTCTTTTGCAGTCAACAGATATTCCAATTTCTGAAATTGCAATTAATTGTGGTTTTAAAACACCATCCCACTTCTCTGATTCGTTCAGGAAGAGATTTGGAATCAAGCCCAGTCAGATACGCAAAGTTGAAGATTGAGCGTTTTTCGATAGTTCTTGCTCGATGGCTGGAAGTTGAATGAAACGATTCTTGATAGACTCAGTCATGTAAATAATGTTCGGGGCTGCTGATTTGAGGTATGAATTACAGAATGTGACTGTTCGTTGCGAATTCCTTTTTATCTATTACCTTGATTCAGCAACGCCTAATATTCAAGCTAGAAAGGATCTTGAAAATGCTTCGTAATTTTATTGCTATTGGCTTCTTACTCGCTATATCTATCGCGTCACCTGCATTGGCACAGGAGTTTGAGTTGACCAGCACAACAGTCTCTGAAGGGGAAAAGTTGAGCAACTCCCAAGTTTTTCAGGGTTTTGGATGCGAAGGTGGAAACCAGTCTCCGCAATTGTCATGGACTGGCGCACCAGAAGGAACAAAAAGCTATGCAATTACTTTATACGATCCAGATGCACCAACTGGATCGGGCTGGTGGCACTGGAATGTTGTTAATATCCCCGCCTCTATAAGCTCTGTTTTAGAGAATGCCAGTACTAATACGAACCTACCTAAAGAAGCGATTGAAATCCGAAATGACTACGGCACAATTGGATTTGGAGGAGCTTGTCCTCCTCCTGGTGAAGTGCATCGTTATGTCTTTACAGTATATGCACTAGACACAGAACGCCTTGAACTGCCTGAAAACCCAAGCAATGCACTTGTCGGTTTTATGCTCCGTTCTAATATGCTCGACAGTGCAAGCATCACAGCTATTTATTATCGATAATCATAATATTTTATAAGTATCTGTAACATGATGGATTGTCTGATGAGGGGGGACGAGAACTGGTTTTTGAGGTCAGCTCTAGCAATTCTTGCTGTTCTACTGCTAGAGAATGCAAGTTCTTTGCCACTTCCACCAAGCATCCTGGCTTATCAGACCGAAAATAGCCTTCTCCCATTTGTTCGAGGTCGGCTTTGTTGAGTCTAGCGATCTGTGACGGTGGTAAGTTGCTCTTTTGCGAGTATGACTCCTAACCTGACCACTACCTCCTCAAGAATTTTTGAGATTTCTGTTGAGTCTGTTTACCTCCATCCCGAGGCTTCCAATGGCGGGGGAGTGAACGGTTACACCCCGACAGTATTCTAAAATAGAGATAATTACTCATCCAGAGTTTGAGAATATCTGTCGGGGAACTTTCATGAAAATCTTAATTGTTTTAACCTCACACGATCGCCTCGGAGAAACGGGAAACAAAACTGGTTTTTGGTTGGAAGAATTTGCCGCCCCCTACTTCATTTTTAAAGACGCTGGGGCAGATATTACCCTCGCCTCGCCCGTTGGGGGACAACCCCCACTCGACCCCAAAAGCAACGAACCCGACTACCAAACCGATGCCACGAAGCGGTTCGACACCGATACCGACGCGCAAGCAGCTTTAGCCAATACGTTACCCCTCTCGCAGGTCTCCCCCGCCGACTACGATGCCATATTTTACCCCGGCGGTCACGGTCCGTTATGGGATTTAGCGGAAGATAAAGATTCGATCGCCCTAATTGAAGCCACGTATGCTGCCGGAAAGCCCGTTGCTGCCGTGTGTCACGCCCCCGGAGTCTTCCGCCACACCAAAACCGCCGAAGGTTCTTCCCTAGTTGCTGGGAAGTCGGTGACGGGTTTTTCCAATAGTGAGGAAGCGGCGGTGGGACTGACGGATGTGGTGCCGTTTCTGGTGGAAGAAATGCTCGCAGCCAATGGTGGCAAGTATACCAAAGCTGATGACTGGCAACCCCACATTGCCGTTGAGGGTCATCTGATTACCGGTCAGAATCCGGCGTCTTCGGTGGCGGTTGCCGAAGCGGTTTTGGCACAACTGAAATCAGATTGAGCAAAGTATCGATTTTTTGGATATCTATTCAGTCGAGCAATGATTCAATAACCGTTCTCAAGTCCCCCTTTTTAAGGGGAGGCAGCGTCGCCAGAGGGGTTTCCCCAAGTAGAACCACTGCCGTGGATTTAGGGGGATCTTCCGTACCTCATCGATTCGAGAAATGCCATATCTGTGCGACTTTGGTATACTCCCGATACCCTTGCCCCAGTCCCCTACATCTCCAAGCAGTCGGGTTCTTCTTCGACAATCGTCTGATACAACGGTTGAAAACTCAACCAACCTAACTCCTGGCTGCCAACTTGGCTATGAGTTAAACGAGCGGTGTTTGGATCGATCGAAATCGGCTTGCCAACGGACTCTGCCATCAGCTGTGACTGACAGCAAGACTCCATGGTAATAAACCACCAAACGGCTTCATCGACGGAGTGACCGACTGTCAGCAGTCCGTGATTGCGTAAAATTACCGCTTTGTGGCTGGAGAGGACGCGAGCAATTTTTTGGCCTTCTTCAGTATCCAAAACGACTCCCGTATAGTCATCAAAAATACTGTGGTCCTCATAAAACGCACAGGCATCTTGACTAATGGGGTCGAGAAGACGACCCAAACTCGACCAGGTTCTGCCATAGATGGAATGAGCGTGAGCGATGGCGACGACGTCCGGACGAGCGGCGTGAATTTGAGAATGAATCGCAAAGGCTGCCTGATTAATGCTTTTTTTTCCTTCAATAATCTCGCCGTGACGATCGACCATAATCAGGTCGCCGGCTCGAATCGAGCTGAAATGAACCGCTAACGGATTCACCCAGAAACAATCCGGGTCTTCTGGATCGCGAACGGTAATATGTCCGGCCAAGCCACAATCGAATCCAAACCGGGCGAAGAGGCGAAAAGCTGCCGCTAAACGTTCTCGGCGATGTTGACGTTCTTGCGCCAAAGATGAAAATTTGGGGGGTTGGAAAATGGGTCGTGTTTTATCGAAAACTGCCATGATTGTTTCCTAAATTTTGCTGCCGTTCCATAGTTTTACCCCAAACTAAGGTTCTTTACGCTTCAGTTAAAAGTTTCACCAACTGTTGAGTAATGGGAAACCCCGTTTTTTCCTCGAAATGGAGGAACATCGGACTTGGATTCGCCTCTAAAAAAATGTATTCCCCTTCTTGAGTTCGCCGCCAATCGATCGCCGTCCAGGCGAGCTTCAACCTCCGGGCAATGGCAAGGCATTGCTGTCGGACGGTTTCTGGGAGTTCGAAGGGAATGAGTTGGGCTTGGGGGTCTTCGCGAAAATCGAGGGATTCGCTGCGAATTTCGGCACTATACACCTCATCGGAGATCGCGTAGCTGCGAATATTGGTACCGGGAATATAAGCTTGTATCGTCACTGGAGACAGACTCAGCGCTTCTTTGAGCCGCGTGGGTTCTAGATGTCGATCGCTCACGAATTGGGTGTGGGCGCCGCCGTAGACGGGTTTGAAGATTGTTGGATGGTGAATGTTGGCAAAAGTTGTGACTTGCTCGGGATCGTTGCCGATTAGGGTGGCGGGGATTTTGACACCCAATTGGCTGACGGCGTGCAGTTGCAGGGGTTTTTCTTTGTGGAACTGGTAGGCTTCCCAGGCGTTAATCCAGCGGGCGGGTATGGCTTGCAGGAGCGATCGCACCGTACTCATGGCATCGTTAAAGGCAATCCGATGTCCGGCGGCATCTGGCATTTCTGGAATCCCCACCCCGGTAAACGTCCGCCAAAATACGCTGTGAATGTCTTGCAGGGAAAACGAACTGCCATCGGGCAATGTGAGGTATCCAGCCCCCGTTTCCGGCTGCCAAGATAGGCGCAACTGAGTGGGAAACCGATTCGTATCTAAATACTCCACTCTCACCCCCGCTTCGGTTAAGGCCCGTTTCAGGTGTCTGGCATGAGCATCTTCAGCATTTCCCAAAATTAAAACGTTCATTCGGAGTTCAATTTGTAGCGTTTAAATGGCGATCGGGAAGTGAGATCGAGTTCGGATAATTCTTTATAATTGGGCACAAACGCTGAATCTCCGATCGAATTATCTCCCACCGCGATTGCCTGCTTCCCCTGCTCCTTTCACGGTGAATTATAAGTATTTAACCGAACTTGATATGACGGGCGATCTACCCTTAACTCTCGCTGTTATGCAGCAAGTAATGTAACTCGCTATCGAGCCACTCCTTAAACATTCGATGTTGAATTTTCCCTTGATGAAAGGATGTCATTTCGGCTGGAATAAACTCTTCTACGAGGAAGAGATGATAGCCTTCTTCGGTTTGTAGCGGTCCGATAATTTCGCCAAGATTTGCCCCAAAAACTGCAGCGGCAACTGTTGGTTTGAGACTCCATCGTTCTACCTCCCCTTCATAGCCACATCGATTTCTCCGCTGGGCATCGAGATCGTATAAATGAGCGGCGTGATAAAAGCTAATTTCTTGCTCTTCGATTTGGTAGAACAGTTCTCGGGCG
Source organism: Zarconia sp. (assembly GCF_057467645.1). Classification (NCBI taxonomy): domain Bacteria; kingdom Bacillati; phylum Cyanobacteriota; class Cyanophyceae; order Oscillatoriales; genus Zarconia; species Zarconia sp. The sequence goes on along the minus strand of NZ_JBRJXU010000172.1, from coordinate 9,813 downwards.
AGACGATCGTAGGGAACGATAATTTGGTAAAGCAAAATGCGATCGTAATCGAGTTTATTTTGAGCGAAGTATTTTTGGGTTTCAGCGGCAAATAAATGCTCGGCTAATTTTTTCTCCAACAACCACTCGCGAATTCCCGCTTCCCAATCCTCCACGGTTACCATCAAATCCGCCAGCCACGCCAACGTATCCTCCGCGCGTTCCAATCGATTTTCTCGGCGGATGCGATCGGCCTCAACTTGAACGTCTTCATCCGAAACGCTCAGACCTCGTTCTTGGGCGGCTCGTCCGATAATTCTTTTGTACAGTATTTTGTTGTAAATTCCTTTGAGTTTTGTTTCTTTTTTTAACGACAGAATAATATCTTCGGGTTCGATCGTGGTTGAGAGAATATCGGTTGTCATTACCATGTCGATCTGTTTTTCTTCTTGAGGGTTTATTTAAGAGCTTAGCTTTCACCAAGCGCTCGCTCCCAACCGGGATAGAATGACATGAATCGTTTTGTATTGTCTAAAATTTCAAAATATCGACGGATAAAATGTTCTCTACAAACATTTTATGTTTTATTTTAAAATTATAGACATTGGTGGATGACGACGCTCTTTAAAATGTCTAGCTCTTGGGGATATTTTTTATTTCTATAATTATACCAAGTTTGGTGTTTAGTTGAATGGCTAGCTAGCAAGATTTGATTGAATTAGAATAAAGATTTACAATCTAAACTTTATCTTTCAAACTCATTAAAATAAAACGCGAGCGTTATCGATTTATAGCGGTTCTCGCACTCATGAGGTACAGCGTTTCTGGGTTGAGGAAATACTCGATCGGAGAATGGGGAATAAAATATGGAATTTGGGTGTACCTCACCCGGTGCAAAAATAGCTATAAATATGGCTATAACTATCTAAAATTAAAATTTATAAAAGTTTCTCAATATTTCGCAATTTTAAAGAATAAGAACGCTTCGGTGCAACTTTGCGCCAAGCCACGTGGTGACGGAGCAGACACTCTTTCCCCTTTCCTCTTCCCTCAACCCCAGTTTCCCCGCTTTGTCAGGTTGTGGATCGTTCAGTTGCAGATGGCACGATCGAACTCATTCCAATGTTGACTCGGAAATCGTTGTAAAATTTTCCAGGGTTAAGATGCTCGGTCCCGTTTCTACAGAACCCAGAACGCTGCCGAGGACAATGGTTTGGGACGCAAACTGCATCCGCACGACGGTATCGAGAATCCCATCGCCATTAGTATCGAAGGTCTCGAGAACCAGATTGGAAATTTCGCCGATAATGCCGATGCGATCGCCCTGGACGGTATTAAAATCGGTAATGATATCCGCCCCCAAAATATCCTCTGAGCCGGCATCCGTTCTCAAGACGAAGGTATCTGCACCTAACCCCCCCGTTAGGGTGTCTGCCTCCATGTCACCCACGAGTAAATCGTCTCCACTACCCCCGAGGAGAACATCATTTCCCCGACCCCCCCGCACCGTGTCGTTGCCATCCCCCCCATCGAGAAGATCGTTTCCCTGATTGCCATTGAGGTAGTCGTCACCGAGGTTGCCAAATATCCCGTCGTCTCCGCTACCCCCGAGGAGAACGTCATTTCCGCGACCGCCGTATAGAAGGTCGTCGCCATTTCCCCCATCGAGCAGGTCGTGATTCTGATTGCCATAGAGGTTGTCATTACCGTCGCCGCCGTATAGTCCATCTGCGCCATGGTCCCCGAGGATAATGTCGTCACCGCCATCTCCCATCAGTTGGTCGTTTCCCGAGGTTCCAGCGATGGAATTATCTCCGCTATCCCCGATGAAAACGCTATTGACGACAAGTACCGGAGGTAGAACCTCTGGCATCGTATCTGAGTTAGATATCGCGTTAGATGTATCGGTATTGGAGATATCGGTATCGGAGGTCTCGGCCGTTGCACTCGTGATGGGAGAAGCGTCCCCAGAAACGCTCGTACTGGCACCAGCCTCAGCGGAGTTGCCACCGGGTGTTGAAGCTTCATTGTAGCTATTGCTGGTTTCTTCCGTGGGGGATGTAGCGCTGGCGTTGCTGCTGCTTTGAGACCCGGTTTCGTCGATGGTGGCGTTGGCTTCCGCACTGCCGCTACTGGTGCCAGGTGGAGGGGTCTCTTCTGTGGTCGAATTTGAGGTTTCTCCTCCCGGTGGCGTTGGGGGAACGGGGGGAGTGGTTGAATTTGGAGTATTGCCGCTACCGTCATTTGGAATGGGAGGTTGGCTTCCAGCTTCATAGCTACCGTTGCCGCCAATACTGTCAAAGTTTTCAAAATTGCCCTCAAACTCCAGCATCAAGTCCCCGACCCGATTCATAGCGGGGTCTGCAGGAACGCTGACCGTGGCGTTGGAAAGCGCTCCATTCTCCGAGGAAAAACTTGCCGACGCGCCGGCACTGGCGGAGGTTTCACCGGGCACAAAAGTACTTTCGCTGCTATTGCTGAGAACTTCCCCGGTACTGTCATCGGTTACGGTGGCACTACTTTGTGCGGTCGCACCGCTATTGTTGATGGTAATGCTAGCACTCGCAGAGCCGGAAATGGACTGACTGGATTCGGGCATGATACTGTACCTTTTCTGATGTATTTAATCATTCCTAAAAACAGATTTCTCAATACTCTTGCTGAATACTATTTTTGAGTGGATGTGATTTAATATAGGCTTGCGATCGAGTTAAGTACACGCCGATTTGTTTGCCATGAGTTGATTCGCGATTTCAAAATAGGGGCAATCGACTTTTAGTTAAAATCAAAAAATAAACGACTTATATATACTGTATAGATCTAAAAAATTACCTATCAAGAATTTGCTATCTATCTAAAAAAATCTAAAATAAACACGAAAGTCTATGTTCAATCTTGTTTTAAAACTCAATAACTTGAAAAGTCTGTCGTTTATTTTAACTGTTTTTCCCAAAATATAACAACAAGAAAATAGGACGAGCCTAAAAATTAAAAAGGGAAATCGCAGAAAGCAATCCGATTGATTCAACTTTCTGCGATTTATGGATAATTCTAATCGATCTAGATCGGTCAGCCTATCGGAATCATTTTGGATATCGAGTGATTCAATGATTCCGATAGCGAAACTTTAACTATTAGGTGTCAATACCGATGGTAGCAGCGGCAAAGCCAGAGAAGAATCCATCTTCTGCGAAGACACCGGCTTCTGCGTTACCCGTCGCATTTTCGTAGCTTCCAGCGATGGTGAAGCTAGCTTCTGCGTTTAAGGAAACACCATCAGCGTTGACATCGCTGTCTACGTCGATGTCAACATCCACGTCGGAATCGAAATCGATGTTCACATCTTTGTCGAAGTCGATGTTGGCAAATGTGCCGCTCCAGCCCGCTCCAACAACTTTGGTTTCTTCGGAAACGATTTCGAGGTGGTTGAGATCGGAAATAATCATTGGTTTGCTCCTTTTAGGGATCTTGTGTTTGTGATTGGCAGTTGTTTTGTTTCCCTGCCGCTCATGAATTAAATATAGCGATGATTTTTAGGTTGATGTTGCCATTTTGGCATTTTCTTTAATTTCTTTTTTCGGGAATAGAGAAAGAGTATTTTTCATGCTTGGTAGTTCTAGAGTTTCGAGGGCTGGAGTCAACGGATTGGCAGGAATAAAGAACATTAGATCGTGGAGGGTCGCACTTTATATATATATATAATAATCGGATTACGAGGGTCGCTAAGCATCAAAAAAACACGCACCACCTGATGAGCCTTGTTCGCGATCGCGAGGTAAGTGCGCGGAAACTTTCGTTTTGAATTTTTGAGAAGTTTGGTCACTTCAAACATCCGATCGCCTGCAACCCGATCTGAAGGATGTGGGAGCACTATACCGAACCCCAGATCGGCAAAGTTGCCAATTTGGCAGAGAGATTGCCATTTTGGCAATTATCGCCATCCATCGCCATTTAAGGTTGAGAGAGTTTGAGAGGAGTCCGATCGCGCATTGGAAACGTCAAGGCGGGTCATATCGATTGAGTTTTGAGAGACCTGATGGTGCATGTGAATTCCCGTACCCGCCCCGACCGATCTAAAACCGAACCGAAATCCCGACACAGATTGTTGTTTGAGCGGGTTGGAGAAAATCTCGGGACGCATCTTCTTGGGAAATCGCGATCGCGCCCTATAGCAAACGTGGCCCGCCTTCGGAAACCACGATTTAAAAAAGACTTTAACGATGAGTAAAGATACCACAGCCAAACTTTCTCTTCGACAAGAGCGACAAACCTCGCCGGTATTTCCCATCCTCCTAAATTTATTCGATCGAATCGGGGCCGATACCAATGCAGCCGCCGACTTTGCCGCCGACTTTGAAATTCAACCCCTCCAACTCGGAGACGAACTCCAGCTACCCTCAATATCTGAGGCAGAGCGACCCTCAGAAGACCCCACAGATAGCGCGGCCTACGTCATCTGTCAGGGACGGGTGCGATTGCTCGGTTTCGATTCCCAGCGGCAGCGAGACGTCTCAGCCAAGGTTCTGGAGGTCGAAGATTGGTGCGGGGGTGATGAGTGGTTTGCCGTTCTCGATGGCGGATCTCCGATCGTGCCCTATCGTGCCGTGGCGGCGAGCGATGTCCGAGTGGCCCGCATCTCCTATAGCAAACTGCAACCCTGGTTAGGGCGCCTCCCGAGCTTGCAAACCCACCTCCAGGACGACATTCGACGGCGACAGTGCCAGCTCTTCTTCAAAACCCTCACCGAAGCCCGATCGCTGCCGGCCCACCAAATCGAGCAACTCTTACCCTACCTCGCTGAAGCCCGTCTCGATGCCGGCACTCCCTTAGCGGCTGCCACCCCTTCAGAATCCGGTCGGTTCTGGTTGCGGGGAGGACGCATCGAATGCGAAGTGGGAGAAGACGCCAACGTCGAAGCCGACGAACCCAAAGCCCCCAATACCGCCGGGGTCGGCTGGGGCTATCCCCAGAGCATTCCCAACGGCTGGGTGGCCCGCACCGATGTCTGGATTTACCACCTGCCCGTGGAGGCTTGGGAAGAGGTCAAAGCGATCGCCCCCATTTTGACCGGAACCCCCGAAAGCGATACCCAAGCTGCCAAAAACGGGCATTCTCCCCCCAAAGTCCCGCGCCGCCGCCTCGCCGCCGCAGTTGCCCCCGCCCCAGCCGCCTCGGAAGATAACGCCCAAACCGCCCAGAAAACCCAGAAAGCCAAAGAAAAAGCCCCGATCGTCTTTCCCAAACCCATCGGTCGTCGGGTCATGGATTTGCTGGCGCGATATCCCTTCGTCCAACAGCAAAGTTCCTCCGATTGCGGGGCGGCTTGCTTGGCGGCCATCGGGCAGTATTGGGGAAAGCGCTTCAGCATCAATTTCATCCGCGAACTGGCTGGGGTGGGGCGATCGGGAGCATCCCTCAAAGGTCTGGCTAAAGCCGCCGAAAACCTCGGGTTTCAAGCCCGACCCGTTCGCGCCAGCCTCAGCAAACTCGCCGAGGGAAGCAATCCCTGGGTCGCCCACTGGCAGGGCATTCACTATGTCGTCATTTATAAAGTGACCAGTCGCCGGGTTCTGGTGGCCGATCCGGCGAAGGGGAAGCAATGGGTATCGCGCAAAGAAATGCTCGAAAATTGGAGCGGATACGCCCTACTGCTCGACCCCACCGATCGCCTCAAAGCCGCCGAAACCGAGCAGCGTTCCCTGGGGAAGTTCGCCGTCGCCCTCTGGCCCTATCGCAATTTGGGCTTGCAAATTATCGCCGTCTCGATTCTGTTGCAGCTGTTTGCCTTGGTGAATCCCCTCTTCACCCAGATTATTCTCGACCAGGTCGTCGTCCAGAAAAGCCAAAACGCTCTCACCGTATTTTGTTTGGGGGCGTTGCTCTTTGGTTTGGGAAATATGGCCATGTCGGGGGTGCGCAAATATCTGCTGGCCTACCTCTCCAACCGACTCAGCCTGACGCTGGTCACCGGTTTCATCAGCCACGCCCTCTCCCTTCCCCTGAAATTCTTTGAATCCCGACGGGTGGGGGATATCACCACGCGGGTTTCCGAGAACCAAAAGATTCAGCGATTCCTGATTTCCCAAGTACTGCTGGCGTGGTTGAATTTCGTCACCGGCATCATCTACTTGGGATTGATGCTCTATTACAACGCTCGCTTAACCTTGTTGGTGCTGGCGCTGATTCCGCCGATGGTGATTTTCACCCTAGTAGCCACACCCTTCCTGCGCAAACTATCGCGGGAACGGTTCAACGCCGCCGCCGACCAAAACTCGGCGATGGTGGAAATGCTCACTGGGGTACCGACGGTGAAAGCCGCCGCTGCCGAACGGGAGTTGCGCTGGCGCTGGGAGGATTTGTTCACCCACCAACTCAACGTCCGGTTTAAGGGGCAAAAATTGGGGATTAGCTTGGAGATTATCAGCGGTTTGATTAACTCCCTCGGGGGAATCGCCCTGCTGTGGTACGGCGCGAGTTTGGTGATTAACGGGGATTTGACCATCGGTCAGTTCGTCGCTTTCAACATGATGAAAGGCAAGGTTCTCAGTCCGGTGATGGCCCTGACGCATTTGTGGGACGAGTTGCAAGAAGTTTGGATTTCCGTAGAACGCCTCAACGACGTGTTTGCCACGGAACCGGAAGAAGTCCCCGGAAATCGCTTGTTGGTATTGCCTCGGCTGCGGGGAGACGTGCGGTTCGAGAAAGTGACGTTCCGCTATTCGGAAGATGAAGACCGCAATACCCTGCAAAATATTTCCTTCGAGGCGCGACCGGGTCAAACCATTGCTATCGTCGGCCGCAGCGGTTCGGGGAAAACCACCTTGGTGAAGTTGCTGCAGGGGTTGTACCATCCTACCAACGGGCGAATTACCGTGGACGGTCACGATTTGCAGCATGTTTCGCCTCAGTCGCTGCGATCGCAGTTAGGGGTGGTTCCTCAGGATTGCTATCTCTTCTCCGGGACGATCGCCGAAAACATTACCTTGTATACCGATGACGTGTCTCTCGATCGAGTCATCGAAGCGGCAAAACTCGCCGAAGCCCACGCTTTTATCCAAGATATGCCCCTGGGCTACAATACCAAAGTTGGGGAACGCGGTTCGTCTTTGTCGGGGGGTCAGCAGCAGCGGATTTCGATCGCTCGGGCACTGTTGGGAGAACCGCGAATTTTAGTCCTCGACGAGGCCACCAGTTCTTTGGATACGGAGTCGGAACGGCGATTCCAGCAAAACCTGGAGCGTATCAGTCGCGATCGCACGACCTTCATCATCGCCCACCGCCTCTCAACGGTACGCAACGCCGATCTGATTTTAGTCCTCGATCGAGGATTATTAGTGGAACAGGGCAATCACGAAGCGCTCATGGCCCAAGAAGGACTCTATTACCACCTCGCCCAGCAGCAACTGGATTTGTAAGGAGGCATCAGTTTGGGGTCAAATCGTTTCGGGCGAAGGGGTTGTCTCTTGCTCACCCCGTCCGGAGCGTCCCATCTCCTCGCCTTTATCAAAAGAAGGTGTATCCTGGGCAATATGAAACAGTATCTTCAGCTTCTCAAGCGCCAATCTCGTACCCGCACCCCCTATCGAATCAGTCAGTGGTTTAAATGGCTTGCCCCTGGATTGTTGGTCAAGCGCTGGCTGCTGATGAGTGCGGGCGGTGTAGTTTTAACCAGTCTCGGTCTTGCCATTTGGACCAATCAAACCCCCGTTCACAACCTCATCAAGTTCCTCACCCACTTTTTGAGGCAGATTACCAGCATGGTTCCGAGTTATATCAGCGGACCGTTGGCGCTCTTTGGGGGCATTCTGTTGGTCTTTCTCGGACAAACTCGTACGTTGGGGTCGATTAAATCGGCTTTGCAACCGGGGGGGAACGAAGAATTGGTGGATGTGCTGCTCACCAAACGGCGACTCAATCGCGGTCCGAAAATTGTCGCGGTTGGGGGGGGAACGGGTCTCTCGACGCTGCTGCGGGGGTTGAAAGCCTATAGCTCGAATATTACGGCGATCGTCACTGTCGCCGATGATGGCGGGTCTTCGGGACGGTTGCGCAGAGAAATTGGGGTGCTGCCCCCTGGAGATATTCGCAACTGCATTGCGGCCCTGGCGAGCGAGGAAAAGCTACTGACGGAATTGTTTCAGTATCGCTTTCAGGCGGGGGATGGGTTGAGCGGTCACAGTTTTGGCAACCTGTTTCTGACGGCGATGAGCGAGGTGACGGGAGACTTGGAACAGGCGATCGCTGCGTGTTCGAGCGTTTTGGCCATTCGCGGTCAAGTGCTGCCGGCAACGCTGTCGGATGTGAATCTGTGGGCGGAACTCGAAGATGGTCGCCGCATCGAAGGAGAGTCGAGCATTACCAAGGCACGGGGGAAAATTGCCCGCATCGGTTGCATTCCGGCGAATCCACCAGCATTACCCAAGGCACTCGAAGCGATTCGGGAAGCGGATCTGATTATTATCGGACCCGGTAGCCTCTATACGAGCGTGATTCCCAACCTGCTGGTTCCCGAAATTGCCGAAGCCATCGATCGGGTGCGAGTGCCGAAAATCTACGCCTGCAATATCATGACGGAGCGGGGGGAAACCGACGGCTATGCGGTCTCCGACCATATTCGGGCGATCGATCGCGCTTGCGGGAACAAACGGCTGTTCGATGCGGTTTTGGTGCAGAAAAATAGCCCCTCGGCAAGGGCGTTGATTCGCTACGCCCAACAACAGTGCCACCCCGTCGATTTGGATCGCGATGCCATCGAAAAGTTAGGGAGGCAGGTGGTGCGGGCCGATATCATGGCCGAAGATGAAGTGACCGGCAGCGTGCGCCATAATTCCGGGCGGTTGGGTCGGGTGTTGCTGCGATGGTACGGTCGCGTGCGGGAAGATAAGCGATCGACCGCGCTACCTCGGGTGGGAAACCCGTAACGGTCGGGTTCGATATTTGAATTTATCATAGAGGTATCGACCTCAGTAGCAATACGTAGAACACGTCAACCCATGAGCGAACCGATTAATTTCCCCCAAGAACCGATTTCCGCCTCTGATACTCCCCCCATCGATCCGGAAGTTCAAACCCCCCACAAAGTCCGCGTCGAGGAGTTTCAAGTGAGCGGAGATACGTTACTTAGCAAAATTAAAGAACTCATCCATCAAGGTAATATCCGACGAATTATCCTCAAAAACGAAGCGGGAAGCACCCTCGTAGAAATTCCCCTCACGGCCGGACTCGTTGGCGGTGCCTTAGCCGTGGCGATCGCTCCATTCCTGGCTGCGATCGGGGCCATTGGCGCGTTGGTGGCCCGGCTGACGATCGTCATTGAGAAAGTCGAGTGAGTCACGACCGATTCAGTCCCCCAGTGACTGACTGACAGGGGGGTCTAGAACCTCTACCCCCGATCGCCCCCGCACCGCTACGCTCTAGGCTGTTGCAAGCGATCGAGAAATTAATACCGGCGATCGACCGTCGCACATTTTTAACTTGGATGGGAGGAAGTGGGTTTGTCACTCGCTTTCTCTCTCTTGAACTCTCCACGGCTTAAAAGACCGTGGATTCTGGGTTAGTGGCTCCAGCACACGCTTTGTGATGCTGGAGCCACCCCGCGATACAATCGTGTCAGGTTAGTGAACACGCTATAGCGCTGCGGGAGGTTCAATGCTCCCGTAGACACCTTGGCTAGGGTAATGCCTAGCTGTGTGCTTACTTTTCGGAGGATGTTGGCTGCCCCGTTGCAGTCAGCATTCACCATTTGACCGCTAGAAGCTCGATACAAACCCCGCTGTACTCGCTTTCCCGATGGCTTCCACTGGCTGGGTTTTTCACCGTGCCGAGGTAGAAAGT
>NZ_JBRJXU010000171.1:0-38256 GCF_057467645.1 Zarconia sp. | reverse complement strand
GCCTTGACCGAAACCTCCCGAACTTCCAGACCACCCGTTGTTGTCTAGACTCCCGCCAGAACCACCCGCAGCACCTAATACCCAGCCATTCAAACCGCCGCCAGAACCACCACTACCCCCGAACTGTTTCTTGATTCCACCCGAACCGGCCGTTCCGGTTGCGTTACCGCCAATGGCGCGACTGGAACTGAACGCGACGTTATCGGTTGTCACCGTCCCGGACTCGAGATACAGCGCGCCGCCAGCACCCAAACCGCCGCCGCCACCGCCAACCCCATCACCGCCTTTTGCTAAGCCATTGGCGAGGGTGAGGTCTTGGAGGATGACGCTAGCATGATTTTTGACGACCAGCAGTTGATAGCTATCTTGACCGTCGATTTTGTAGCCGTTGCCCTCGATGGTAACGCTTGAAGTGATGTGGGGGAGGGCGCTGGTGAGGGTAATGTTGGTCGATAGCTCGATTTCCCGTACCCCACTGGAAATGGCACTGCGAAGGGCAGCCTCGTTACCCACGGCAATTAAAGTACCTTCGTAGGCCGCGAGGGTTTCCAAATGCAGTGCCGATTTTGCCTCGATGTTTCCCGTGCGATATTCGAGTTCCCAATCCCCGCCGAGATTGGCATTCCCAGTTAAATCCGTGGAAGCGGCCACGTCTGCCCCGGTGAGTTCGGCAATTTGCTGCACGAAGGTTTTGCCGAGATCCCCAGCGGCTACGTTACAACCAAACAGCAACAAGTCGCCGTCTGCGGATAAAGACCCCCCCAACCTCGCACCATGGCTTCGTACTGCGCCAGGGTGGAATCGTTCAACTCGACATTTCCCAGAAATAGGCTTCCTTCGTTGCCGTGTCCGATCACCTGCACGCTGGCGAGATTTTGATGGGTTGCCAGCACTTCAGAAATCCGGGCAATCCCGTTTTCGGTGGGGTCGATGCGGACGACCTGGGTTCCCGGTTCGACTTGAGAAGTATCGATTTCCATGCGGGAATCGACGAAAACAATGTTAGCCGGAGAAGAGGTAGAATTCATGGTCAATATCGATTATTTAAGGTCGGGTTTTACCAATTGCGATCGCCATCGAGCCACTCCAATACGAGTGACGCGCCAGCGAATTTTCTCCTCGTTATAAATGTCGAGGAGGTTACTAAAAATAAACAGTTTAAAGCTATCCAAAATTTATTCCGGATTAATTATAAATAAAGCTTAAAACTGTAAAATAAATTAGAAATTGAACCAAAACAAAAATGCAATCGCGTAGCGTTATCTCAATCGAAACTCAAAGCAATGAGACATATTTAAATGAAGAAGATAAAAATATTTCAGTCGCAAGCCCTATTTTAGAGTTTTAGAAATGATATCTAAAATTAAGAAATCGACTGAGATATTCAGAGTTATCTCAGGTTTGAATTTCAACTTATACCGTTTAATTTAACTCAGCCCGATCTCGATCGACTTCAGTAATTTTGCGGAAGGATTATTAGGTTTTAAGCTCGCTTAAATTAGAGCGAAAAAATTTACAATATCTATATTTTTTGGAGTGGGGATCGTGTTAACTCAGCCAAAGCACGATCGAATCTAGCGATTTCATTCGCTACAGCACTGACTCCAGGGAGCAGCATCGAACCGCTACGGAGTTCGATAAGTTTTTGTAAAATTTGTCTTCGATACAGACTCAACGATAGCAATATTTCGAGCGTTTCTCCGATTGTAAGGAAGTTTTATACGTGAAAATACATAAATTTCACGCCGAAAAAACAAGATTCAATAAAAAGACGTAGAAAACCGTAATTTTACTGCACTCGATATATTCCAGAAATCTCTAAAAAACCAGCGACATATTAGCAAGAGAGTCGTGAACTCTCGATCGCGTTTCTCGAATGGATGAGGCACGAACGATTTTCCTGAATTTCCTTGAAACAGAGGGGTTTGAGATTCAACATGTGCCCTCACCCAGTTGAGAACCGCTATAGACCAACCTATTTTTTGAGTCGAGGGACAAACAATATGATGACTTCTACAGATTTATTGAATGCTCAAGCAACGATTACCTTAGAGGAAAAACAGCGACGCCTGGCAGATTTTCTCGCGATCGGTTCGGCAAAGTCAGGAACCAGCACATTATTTCTCTACCTCCAACGTCACCCGCAACTGTATTTGCCTAGATGCAAAGAACCCAACTTTTTTGGGATGGATGAGAACTATGGGAAAGGCTTAGATTGGTATTCTTCGCTGTTTAGCTCGGCACAGCCCCATCAATTGTGTGGAGAAGCTTCGACCGATTATGCTAAGTTTCCCAAATTTCCGGCAACGGTACAACGTATTGCCCAAACGATACCCCATGTTAAGCTGATTTACATCATGCGACATCCCGTAGACCGGGCTTACGCATATTACCGTCATGTCAGTCGCCCATCTAAAGTTTGCGAAACATTTGAAGAGCATATCGCACGGACGAACATCTGCCTCGAAAGTAGCAACTATATGATGCAGATCGAACGCTACCTGCAATTTTTCCCCAAAGAATCTTTTCTATTTTTGCTGATGGAAGATCTCATCGAGCGTCCGGAACGAACTTTACCTCAAGTTTGTCGTTTTCTCGGTATTGACAATATCGATCTCGTCAAGGGAGAGCCCATTTGTGCGAACAACTCCACTCGATTTTTCCAAGACATACTACGCAAACGAGTGACTGCCCCTTTACGCTCGATTCCGATCCTGGCTAAGATCGCTCAAAGCTTTCCCCAGTCTTGGCGCGATATCGTGTATGGGATGTTAAAGCGTTCGTCTTACGGTAAGTCCGTCGCCCAGGCATATCAAACACCTCCCATGTTGCCGGAAACTCGTCAAATGCTTCTGGAGCATTTCCGCGAACCCAATCAACGGCTTGCCGAATTTCTAGATCGCGATTTATCCCATTGGGAACAATAATACAGCAGTGACATACTCCCGACGCTAATCTGATAGGTCGCGGCTTGCGCCACTCCTCAGATATAGCGCGGGCTTCTTACCAACACCACCCCACGGTTCGGTTACTCGGTAAGCTTTATTGACGACACGGGATGCCCCTCCGCACCGGTTCTTTCATTGAATTTGTTTGAGTTAACAGGCGGCGATTAGCACTTATTGGTTTTACCTGCCTTGGGTATTATATCCGACCTGCCATTCATGAGCCAGTGCGGTCTTGGGGTGTCCCCAAGTAGAGCAACTGGCGTCCCGACGCTCATTTGATGCGACGCGGAATCTTTGATTCCTTGAACCGTCGCCAAATAGAGCGCGGGGCGAAGCGTAGCGGAGGGTGCTGGCAGGCTAGCTCAGCCGGAGCGCGGGACTCTCCTTTGGAGAGTCCCGCGCATTTCACGTTACTAAGCGAAACGGCAATGAGTCATTCTATTTTTTCTCCCAAATCCGATATCTCTGACCTACGATCGCCCCAATAACCGCTCGAATAACGCGGCCCTGGCCTGTTCGCGATCGTCGAAGTGAATCTTCTCCGTCCCCAGAATTTGATAGTCCTCGTGCCCCTTCCCGGCAATGAGCACCCCATCCCCCGGTTTAGCTTGCAAAATCGCCGTCCGGATAGCTTCGGCGCGATCGGCAATCACCATCGGGTTGACCGCATCCGGTATCCCCTCCAACACATCTTCTAAAATGCGATCGGGATCTTCCGTACGCGGGTTATCGGAGGTGACAACGGCAACATCCGCTAATTCTGCGGCAATTTTACCCATTTGCGGGCGTTTGGTACGATCGCGATCGCCCCCGCAGCCGAACACGCAAATCGTCTTCCCAGAAATAAACGGTCGCGCCGCCTCCAACAAATTCTTCAAACTATCGGGGGTATGGGCGTAATCGACGATGGCACTGATATCTTGGTCGGGACTCACCCACACCCGTTCCATCCGCCCCGGTACGCCGGGAAACTCGGGCAGTGCGGCGACGATCGCTTCTAAGTCTACTCCCAAATGCAAGGCTGCCCCTACCGCTGCGAGCATATTTTCCAAATTGTATTGACCCACCAACGGCAACTCGAAGGGAGAATTTCCCATTGGCGTATGCAGCATCCCGCGCACCCCGTTCGGTTCGTAGTGCAAATCGCTCGTCCGCAGGGACGCTTCGATTTCGCGGGTACTGTAAGACCAAACGCGATCGTTCCCCAGGGCGACAATCAACCGACTTCCATAGGGGTCATCGGCATTGATAATCCCTCTCCCCTTCAGATACGTCTCGTCAAACAGCTTCGCCTTCGCCTGGAAATAATCCTCCATATCCCGGTGATAGTCCAGGTGGTCTTGGGTCAAATTCGTAAACACCCCCACCTCAAACTGGCAACCGAGCACTCGATTTTGGGCGAGGGCGTGAGAACTGACCTCCATGGCGGCGATTTTTGCCCCGGCCTCGGCGGCATCGGCAAGTTGTTTCTGCAAATCGACCGCAAAGGGGGTGGTATGGACCGCCACTTGCTCGAATCCCGGCCAGCGGGCGTAAAGCGTTCCCAGCAGCGCTGTGGATTTCCCCCCTCGGGCGAGTAAAAATTCGATGAGGTGCGTCGTCGTTGTTTTGCCGTTGGTTCCCGTCACCCCCACCAAATCCATCTTCTGGGCGGGATAGCCGTAAAAGGCATTCGCCACTTCGGCACAGGCAACGGTCATATCCGCGGCCGTGAGAATACAAGCCTCGCCGATCCCTTTTTGTTTGGCGTTGAGGGCGGCTACTGGAGAAATCATTGCCGCAACAGCCCCAGAGGCGATCGCGCTTTGCCAGAAATCTCCCCCATCTACGCGGGTTCCCGGCATCCCCAAAAATAAGTTTCCCGGTTGGCAGGCGTGGGAATTCGTACACAGACCCGTGACTTCGGCATCGAGTGCCGGATGCTCGGGTACGGATTCCAACCCAGTTACAGTAGCGATCAGCTCGCGCAGTTTCATAGAGTTACCTGTTACAGATTGACTCACACCATGTTATTGAACTTATTTTGCCTCAGAATCGGCTCGATACTTCTGTAACATTTTTGCCAATTGTGCGACAGACGCGCGGGGAGAAGGGCGCGGAATCGGTTGTTCTCCTTGGAACAGAACAGGCACTTCGTACTGGTAAGCTCGGAACCACTCCTCGCGGGTGGTAATATCCCGAATGTCGAGGGTGATGCCTTCAATTTGTTCGAGTTTTTCTTGCAATCCTTCGCACAGGTGGCAGCCGGGTTTGCTGTATAGGGTTAGATGCATGAGATTTGGCAATGGTTGGAGAAGTTTAGATTTTAGATTTTAGATTTTAGCCTTAGTTCGGGATAAGAAGCAGAAAAACAGGTCCGCTGAGAGCGACTCAACCATCCACCCTGTCTTTTGCTGGAGTTTCGCTTAAATCCGTTTTCTGACCCAACTCATCCTGCGCCAGTTGATTCTGTTGACGCGATGAATGTTCGATCGTCATGAGAAGGATTTGGGCTACGCTACACTCTGCACTCAAAAATATCTAGAACCGCAGTAAGCTCCAAACACATTCTTTCCTCAGTCCATGAAAAACCGAACTGGAATCCGTCAGCGCGAACTTTGCGACCTCTTGGGTCTGGATTATAAGACCGTCGCTCGAACCGCGAAACAGCTTGGTATGAGTACCCATGCTTATCTGCAACAAGAGACAGGCTGGATACTCAAAAACGAACTCTACTATGCTCCGCCAGCCGATAGCTAAGCGATCGAGATGGGAATTTTCGCGTTTGGTGAATAAATAATCCAGGCTAGATTTCCCTCCGAGATCGACGAATCGGAGTATATTCGTTCATAACCGTTTCGATCGCGTTTTGTGGTGGGGGAGTGGCATAATTTGACTCAAAGCAAACCTCAAACCGATGGCATTTGGCGACTGGTTCCATGCTTAGAAGCATCCGGTGCCGTTCAAATGGCAATCGATAATTGGCTGTTAGAGCAACATCGACGGGGTTTGCATCCTCCGAGTTTGCGCTTTTATACCTGGTCGCCACCAGCCATTTCTCTGGGTTACCACCAGCGTGAATGGCCCTCCCACTGGCAAGGGTTAACCTGGCAGGGAAAACCGGTAGAGTTGGTGCGCCGTCCCACGGGCGGACGGGCGGTGTTGCACCAGGGAGATTTAACCTACGCCATCGCCCTCTCAGGTATCAAAGGCAGCCGCATCCAGGTTTACGAGAAGATTTGCCAGTTTTTGATTCGCGGTTGGCACAGCCTGGGGGTACCCCTCCACTACGGAAAGGCAGGTAAAAGCTATACCCGCAGTGCAAATTGCTTTGCCACGGCGACGGGGGCAGATTTGGTCACCGATGCGGGAGTGAAGTTTATCGGCAGCGCCCAATTGCGACGGGGGAATGCGATTTTGCAACATGGTTCGATGCGCTTGCATCCGGATGCCGAATTATTCGCGCGGGCGTTTGGGACAAAAACGGACTCGGCGATCGCGCCAGAACCGATGGGTCGCAACCTTTCAGTCCGCGAGATCGTTGAAACCCTCACCCGCACCGCCCGTGAATGCTTTGAGGTGGAGTTCGTCGAGCGCTCTTTCGACGACACCGAGTGGCAAGCCATTCTCAACTGGCCACCTGCATCCCTACCACTTCCATCAGTTGTCGGGGATAGTCGATCGCCACATCCGGATTGCGTGCCACCAACGCCGCCGAAGAGTTGAATCCCCAACTGACGGAGATCGCTTTGACCCCGACTTTTTTGGCCGCATCCACATCTCGGGTTTCATCACCGACGTACATTAGTTGTTCCGGCGCGAGGGCTTGTTGCTGGAGAATCTTTCGCAGAACTTTATCTTTGCCAAATAAGTGAGTCCCCGAATAAACAAAGTCGAATAAACTTCCCATCTGATTCTTTTGTAAAAAATCTGAAACATTATCTTGGGAATTTGACGTCAGGATTCCTAAAGAAAGTCCTTGAGCTTTTAATTCTTCTAAAACGTCCCGAATTCCCGGAATGGGTTGTAAGACACTAATTTGCTGATTTAGCTCCTTTTTGACTCGGCGCAGTAAAAACGGGATTTGCCACAGGGGTATTTGCGAGACTTCCATCAGTTCTTTTGAGTTTAAGTCTCTGTATTTAGCAACATCCGTGGGACTCGCTGCCCGGTAGCCAAATTCGGGCGCTAAATTGTTGATAATTGCCACGACGGTGTCGAGGGTATCGGCAATCGTGCCGTCAAAATCAAACACCATTTGTTTAACCCCTTCTAAGGGTTCGATGGTGGGCTTGAAATCCAGAGAATTTGAACGCTTCATCATTTTTAAATGGATAATTTTGGATTGAAAACAAAAATCTCTCTCATCATTCAATGCAGACTGAAAAAATCCACAAAAATTTGAATGGAGAGACGATCGAACCCGATAATCAAGCAAGTATCGGAGCTGAAAGTTTTATGAGTTAAGAGATCTTTGCTCGGCTACAGGATGCCGAATGTAAATAGAGACAGTTCGACGATTTCGAGCGGAGAAACTCCCGATTCCCCTCTCGTCTCGAACAAGAGATTAATTCCGTACTGACTTGGTAATTCGATGGAGCATCAAGGTAGAATTGAAGCGTCATCGTTCATCAATTTAGACCTCGACGACTCTCGAAGGTTGTCAACTCGAATCAGTTGAAACAATTGCTTGTCGCTTTGGCTGTGTGTTTAATTATACTGTAATTTTTCCAATGCAAGCATTAAGCATCCATCACGTGGCGATCGTTTGCTCGAATTACGAGAAATCAAAGCATTTTTATACTCAAATTTTAGGGTTTGAGATCCTTCAAGAAACCTACCGAGCGCAACGAAACTCTTACAAGTTAGATTTGCAAGGGGCAAACGGCGATCGCCTCGAACTCTTTTCCTTTCCCGATCCGCCGGAGCGCCTCACCCAACCGGAAGCTTGTGGCTTGCGGCATCTGGCATTTGCCGTTACCGATCTCGATGGCGCGGTGGCTGAGTTAGCCAGCCTGGGGGTGAGTGTGGAACCGATTCGGCTCGATGAGTTGACGGGTAAACGTTTTACCTTTTTTCGCGACCCCGATTGCTTACCCTTAGAAATGTACGAACAATAAGTATACATACACTAATAGATAAGTCAATATATATTACAATGCGATCGAAATTACACCAAATCTTAACCTAGATCGAGCAAACTTGAGGTGAGAGATCGTCAAATTTTCAGTTGGGGTTGCAGCGCTACATCCGTTCCCGATCTCTCGAGCGTACCAAGCCAACTCAAAAAAGGGTCACTAAATATCATGATGTCGAGCGTTTTGGACTTACAAGCAACAACGCCGCAAAACCTAAGATCGCTCCGAAAACTCTCCCGAATTATCACCCTTTCTCAAGGTCAATTCAGCCTCGTTTTAGCCTGCTGCAACCAACCCCAGCTGTCCCATTACATGACCGAGGCGGCCCGTCAAGCCACTCCCGTCTCGATCGAAGAATTGGTGATTCCGCCTTCGAGTCAAACCCTTTACAGCGTCATCCGCGAACAATTAGGTGACACGCAACCTCAAGCATTAGCCGTCTTTGGCTTGGAATCGGTGAAGCCAATCGATTCCGTTCTCAGTTCGGCGAATATGATGCGCAATGAGTTTGCCAAGCAGTTTTCCTTTCCCGTCATTCTCTGGATGGACGATCGCATCCTCGTCAAACTGCGGCGAGTAGCCCCGGATTTGAGGAATTGTTCTGCCAATCCCGTTCGATTTGAAGCCGTCTCCTCAGACTCCCATCCCTTCAATCTTTAGGTTTTTATTGTTTTTATTGAATTCTGACCATCTTTACTGGCACTGTTGACGAAGAGTTTGGCTCGTACCGATAAAATTCAGTCGTCACATGGAGTGGAATGCTAAATGTCAAAATCACCAGCTTTCATCGGCTTTTGAGTCCATCACACTTTTATCGCACTTTTTACCCTAAAGAACGTTCGAGTTCGGCTTTCGCTTCGTACACCGCTCGCACGTTATACCAATTGAGAAAAATACGGGCAAATTCGAGAGCCAGTTGAGGTTGGTCTCGAGCGATCAACCATTGTAGAACCGGTCGCGCGGTGCGTTCGTCAAGCCATCCTCCCAGGGAGAGGATTCCCCACAACACTCGATGCAGTAGGGTCATTTGAATCATCATCCGCACTTCCCAGGTGGGATGTTTTTGGTAAAACACGACCCCCATGCGCGCTCGCTGTCGTTCGCGATCGATAATTTGCGGCAGTCGATCGAGGGTAAATGCCGGATTCCAATGATATCCCACCGCTTCGGGACATTTCACCAGTTTTAACCCCAACTTTTTCAGGCGCACCCCCAACTCTAAATCCTCCCAACCGTAGAGATAAAAGCGCTCGTCGAAAAGTCCGGCTTTCTCCAACCAATGCCGAGAAATGGCGACATTTCCCGTGGCAAAGTACGCCGCTGAAAAATCCGTAATTTTGTAGGGTTCCTCCGTTGGATGTTCGAAGTTATTGGTATTAATCACCGCCCCGTAGGTAAACACGCGATCGAATCGTTTCTGCCCCCGTTGCAATCCATCGGCATGGGCTTGTAAAAAGGTTTCCGTCACCACTAAATCGCTATCGATAAAGACGATCGTATCTCCTTTGGCTTGCCGTACCCCCAAATTGCGCGCGGTGGCCGGTCCTTGATGGTTTTGGGGGTACCAATGCAATCGAGAAAAGCGTTGGGCGTAGGCTTCAAGCCAGATTTGCGTTTCATCTGTCGAACCATCATCAACGACGATGACCTCATAATCTTCAATGGCCGTTTGCGGCGTAAATCGCTGAGATTCTAACGCTCTCAGACACTTTTCTAATATCGGTTTGCGATTGTAAGTCGGGATGACAACGCTCAAAAACATAGAGTCAGATCCGAGTCGAAAAATAGAGAGATCGTGACGATCGCCATGGAAACAAGGTGTGAATTTCAAGTGGGTTTCGATCGAGGGAATCGCGACCGAAAATTGCCGATTTTTTCCCGATTTTCCCGGATGCAGAATCACTGGCTTCGATTCCGACGAGCCACGAACAGGCCGCGAGTCTAAGACGTGGTGCCACACACAATGTGAAATTCGCGTGTATTATAAAGTATAGGTAACCATATCCTGTAACCCTCTATGGTTTTTAACCCCGAATTCTTCAGCTCCGATACAGAAGATCGCCAAGTCAACCAACTGCTCAAATATCTGCAAAATCAACCCCCAGAAATTCTCGCTCACATCGCCAAGTCTGCCAGTCCCGAGATTAAAGATATAATCTCGCGGAACGTACAGGGACTGGTGGGAGTCTTACCGGCAGAAGGATTTAACGTCCAAATTGCCACCGATCGAGAAAATATGGCAGGAATGCTGGCTTCTGCAATGATGACGGGGTACTTCCTGCGGCAAATGGAACAGCGAATGCAACTCGAACGAGGCTTTTCCGGTTCGGTTCCCTTTACCCCTAATGTCCCGAAGGATACCGGTGCGCCTTTCCCGACGGAGGAAACGGGTTACTAGGGCGTGTCATCAGTTAGAAAAGGGTGGACCCGACAGACCCAGGCATAGTGTGTATTGTGTGAGTTCGTGATGGGGATGCGATCGTAGCTTGAAGGTGCGATCGCTCACGTGACTTCTACCTGGATTATTCATGAGCCGGTGGGGAAGGTGCGATCGCCATCTCAACGATCGGTGAGTGGGTTGAATGAGAAAAAATACTCAGTGCGATCGCTCAAAAACGCCGTGGGTGAAGAAATTAGAGATACCCGACCTATAGCCTGGAAGGAATAATCCAGGTTAACCCTCTCACAACGGGGGCAACGGAGTATCCCATCGGTGAGTGCTGGTAAGATGATGGTAACCCATAAGGAGAGACCGAATGCGTCGATATGCCTTGCGTGATGACCAATGGGAGAAAATCAAGGATTTCTTACCCGGACGAGAAGGCCACGTAGGAGGAACAGCTCCCAACAATCGCCAGTTTGTAGAAGCTGTGTTGTATCGATATCGAGCGGGAATCCCATGGCGGGATTTGCCCGAACGGTTTGGAGATTTTCGAGTGGTGCATACAAGATTTAGCCGTTGGAACCGAAGTGGAGTCTGGAAAAAAGTCTTCGAGGAGTTAGCCCTGGATGCAGACAACGAATATGGGATGATTGATGCGACCATTGTCCGAGCCCATCAACATAGTGCTGGTGCTCCCAAAAAAACGGTGACCAAGCCATTGGTCGTAGCCGAGGCGGATTGAGCACCAAAATTCACGCCATCTGCGATGCTCTCGGGAATCCCACAGGTTTTCACCTCACGGTCGCTCAAGCCCACGATTTGGACGGTGCCGATGTTCTGCTTGAAGACATCGAGTTTCAAGCCCTGCTGGCGGACAAAGCCTATGATGCTCATGAGCGGGTGCGTCAAAAACTCGAGTCCAATGGCTCCGTAGCAGTGATTCCCTCTAAAGCTAATCGGAAAGAGCAATTGCCCTATGACCGACACCTCTATCAAGCTCGTCATCTCATCGAAAACTTTTTTGCCAAACTCAAGCAGTTTCGAGCTATTGCGACCCGCTACGATAAAACCGCTCGGAATTTTTTGGGGGCTATCTATCTGACGGCTTCCGTGATTTGGCTTAACTGATGACACGCCCTAATATCCTTAGAGGCAAATGTTCGTGAATTCAACAATCGATTGCGATCTCTGAACTCACAGATATTCAGAGATCGGGTATGTGCTGGCAAAATTCTTCAGTCGGTTGCACCGAGCGAACGGTGACTTTTGCTCCCGATGCGATGACAAACTCGCTTGCCCCCACTTCAGAGCGGACGCGACCCCAGTCGTAAGTATATCCCAACCGCGTCCACGGGTAACCGTTTGCCCCGTAAGAGGAGAGCATCAATTCCACGATCGAACGTTTATGTTCGAGATCCGCCTCTTCGGGAAACTGTCGCTGGCAGCTTCGATCGTCAATTTCTGGATCGGGACAGGGGCGCCATAGGTCCTCTGGAGAAATCCACAGTTCGACAAATTTAGTTTTGCCGTTGTGGGGGGGTAAGCCGAGATACTGCTCCAATCTCAAGGTCAGACTGGGAGGAGCGAAGTCGAGACTTTGGCAAAAGTTCTGTACTTGGGGGGCAGGGGTTACCCAAACCGGACGATCGAGATCCAAGGGGGTACCGACAAGGGCGTCGTAGCCATCCCAGTCCGTCCACGTCACCACCAACACATCTGACGCCTCAGACCAAATGAGAGCGGGATTATCTGGATCGATCGCCCAAAGGTCGTGGTAAATTTCCGTCTCCTCCGCTTCCCGAGCATCTTCGATGGCGCGCCAATAGGAACGCTGCAATAACGTCTCGAAGATCGCCTCGATTTCCCGTCGTGGAGCAGTTTCCCTCAGAAAGTTTTCCGGTTGTGCCCAGCTCCCGAGAGGCACGAGTAACTCCCCGAAGACTCCAGCGAGTGCTAACCCTAAGCTAAAAATAGACCGATTTTGGAGATGGCAACCCATATTTTCCGGTAATTTTAACTTTTTCCCTCAAAGCCCTGGGGTTGGTCGAAGGTGCGTGGTAATATTAACATCAAAAATTCTCCAGCCCCAAACCGCAAAAATTTCCTCCCTGAGAGAGATCGGCGCGCGACCGACGCGCTGCTCGTTAGGGTTCATCTTTCAGTGCTATGAGTCGAGATTTATTCGCCCGAATCGCGCTCGCCCAAATTCCCAAAATTCTCACGTTACTCGATCGCAATCCCCACAGTCCTACTTACGGTTGTTTCGATCGCAACTTTTGGCACTACAAAATTATCGATTTCCCCAGCGGCATGTCCCAGGAGTTCGTCTGGCCCCTAGCGCTGGCTTACCAAACGAATCTCCCCGATAACCCGTTTTACCAACAAGATGCGATTCGAGATGGGGTCGAATCCGGTATCCTCTACGCCGCTCGCAGCGCCCATCCAGACGGGTCTTGCGACGATTACTTTCCCTACGAACGCGCCGCTGGTGCTGCGGCTTTTTCCCTGTTGGCCTGCGTGGAAAGTTACCAGCTTTTGGAGCTTGAAAACAAGGAAGCCCTAGAATTTTTCGAGCGGCGTGCGGATTGGCTGGCCCACCACGAAGAAAGCGGTCAACTCACCAACCACCAAGCCTTAATCGTTTTGTGCTTGGAACTGGTGGGGCGATTGCTGCAAACCTCCAAGTGGAAGCGAGCGAAACTGCGCCGGTTCGAGCGCGTTTTGGACTGGCAAAGCGAAGAGGGTTGGTTTCCCGAATACGAAGGGTGCGATCCGGGTTATCATACTCTGACGCTGTGGTGTTTGGCGCGGCTGGAACGAATGCGATCGCCCTCGGACCCTCGCCTGCAAGACGCTCTCGTGAGAGCAGTGGAACTTGCGAGCCTCTTCATCCATCCCGACGGTTCCTACGGAGGAGAATACAGCAGCCGCAACACCTATAACTTCTTTCCCCACGGTTTCGAGTTGGCGGGACGCTGGATTCCCAAAGCTCTCGCGATTAACGATTTATTCTTACAAGGTCTCGAAAACGGTCTGGCACCTTGCTACGCCGACGACCACATTATCGGACACCATACTTGGAACTACCTGCTCGCATGGCTCGATTTTGTCGAAGAGCGTCCGGAAACCCTCTCCCGTCCCCTGGGGCAAATTTGGTTGCAAGAGGCGAACTTGTTGATTATCCGCCATCCCTCTGAGGCAGTCCAACCCGAGAAAGGGGAAGAGACTGAGGACGCAGAAGATACCGAAACCCCGAAACCGTCTCCCGTGACGGCGGAAGGGGCGATGGTGGAACTGTATGTGGCGCTCAACAAAGGGGGGACGTTCAAACTGTTTCGCGATCGCCAATTGGTAGCTTCCGATACTCAGTTCTCCCTACAAGTTCGCCACCGGGGCAAACTCAAAAATGCCGTCGGTCATCTCATCGCGCGCCCTCAGGTCAGCATCGAAAAAGATGAGATTATTCTCATTGGGAAGTTGGGCTGGGCAAAGCAGCAACAGATGACGCCGCTGAAAATGACGATCTTGCGCGGGGTGATGTTAACCGGTGGACGCTTTTTTCCTAATCTGATTCGCAAAATCCTGCAAGCAATGCTGATTACTGGCAAACAAGACGCGCCATTTCACTTCACTCGCACCTTCCGCTGGGAAAATGGCTACTGGCAGGTGAGCGACGAACTGTTTTCTCAATCCAAATCTTGGCGAAACGTGGTCAGGGCTGGCATCGGTTGCGCTCAAACGTCAATTTACATTGTGATGAGTCGAACGTTTCAACTGGGACAGCTTCTACCTTGGATCGATTTAACCGATCGCGTTCGAGAACTATCAGAGGGGCAGTCCCTGCGATTCGATCGAAAGCTTTAACACTCCCCCGCGCGCTCAACGGGGGATTCTGGGTTCTGTAAGGGTTTGACTGTTCTAACATTACGTCAGTTTTGCTACCGCGACTTCGCCGGGATGCCGACGACCGGTGACGTTCGGGCGGCCGTCTTGCCTCTTGAAAGCGAAGCGACAACACTGGCTACATTTCTTTGCTCTCGAGCAAAGTACTCCATCCCCATTCCCCATTCCCCATTCCCCGCCCTCACCTGAAACAGTCTTATCCAAAACTGACGTTAACATTGAACGCTGTCTAAACTCCAATGGCGATTGCGATCGGTTTAATTCTCCCCCCCAGCGGCGGCCCCAATTTTTTCCCACCGAGCAATATTCCAAGTATTGCGATCCCAAGGGGTGAGTTCGACGCCAAGCAATTTATGGCTCACGCCGATGGCATCAGCGCGATGCACCAACGGAATCACCGCCACATCTTCAATCAACACATCGTTCATTTGTACGAATAATTGCTGGCGTTGGCTGGGGTCGAGTTCTCGCGTTGCTGCCTCCCACAGCCCATCGTATTCAAAATTGCAGTAGCGGGAAAAATTTTGTCCCGACCAGTTATTTTCGGGAGTAGAACGCTCGTTGCAAGTATAGGTTTTCATGTAGGTTTCCGGATCGGGGCTGGCATTTCCGGTGGTAAACATTTGCAAGTCCGCATAGAAGCGAGCGATGGTATCGGTATTTCCCGGTTCTCCGGAAAATAGAATACTCGGATCGATGCTTTTGAGTTCGACCTCGATGCCTAACTGAGTCAGAGATTGTTTGATAATTTCTTGGGTTTTTTGTCGAGTGGGATTGACGGAGGTTTGAAAGAGCATTTTCATTTCCACCCCATCGCGATCGCGAATTCCGTTATTATTCGTATCCACCCATCCCGCTTCATCTAACAAAGCTCCTGCTTTTTCCAAATTAAATTCGTAGCTGGTATTGCCAGAGTTATAGGATTGGGGCAATAACAAAAAGTTGGCAACGGGTTTGCCCATGGTTCCGTAGAGTTGGGTGGCGATCGTATCGCGATCGATCGCCAAGCTCAAGGCTTGCCGAACCAAGGGATCGGTTAAAAAGGGGTGGGGAAACTCGAGACTCGATCGATCGCCCTCGGCAGTCGCTTGATTCGGATCGGTTTGATTGATGAGGATTCGCTCTGATAGGGGGCCGAAATTTGCAACCACGATCCCTTTACCCCCCGTTTCGAGTTCTTCGAGAACCCTGGGTTCGACCTGAAGGTTATCGGCATAATCCACTTCTCCCGTTTGTAAGACCGCTCGGGCCGCTGACGTGGCATCTCCACCCCCTTTGAGTTCGATCCTAGAGAAACTGAGGGTTTCGGCTTCTCGGTAAAAGGGATTGGGTTCGTAAACGACAATATCCCCCGGTTTAAATTTCGCGACCCGGTACGGCCCGGTTCCGACGGCCATCAGATTCGCTGGGGCTTCTCGCGAGTTCGCACCGTTATAGTCTTCAAATAAATGCTTGGGTAAAATCAACCCTTCCGAACCGACAAACGGTAGCGACCAAGCTGGGGTGACATCTCGAAAAATCACGACGACCGTCAGATCGTCGATGGCTTCGACGCGATCGATATTTTCGTATACTCCCGCATTAGTGGATGCCACCTCGGGATTGGAGATGAATTCGTAGGTAAATACCACATCTTCGGCAGTCAAAGGTTTTCCATCGGACCATTTGAGATCGGGTTTGAGCGTCCAGGTAACGGAGAACCCATCCTGACTGAGTCCGCCGTTTTCCACCGTCGGAATTTCAGCGGCCAGAAACGGTATCAACTGACCCTCGCCATCGTAGCTTGCGAGGGGTTCTAGGGTGATGCGGCTCGCTTCGGAGTCTTTAAATCCCGTGGAGAGATGGGGATTGAGAATGGTTGGAGCTTGCCAGTACAGCATCTTGAGGACGTCTGGTGGGGTGCTGGCAATGGGATTGCCCTGGGGACATCCGGTGAGTAACGAGGCACTCAGCAGCGGCAATAGATATCTCAGACAAAAGGGATGAGGGATTTTAGACACGCTAGCCTGTAGATGGATAAACATCAAAAGAGTCACCTAAAAACTTACCAAAAATCTTGGGTCTAAAGCCTCGCCGTTCTAGGGCGGCTTTTCTGATATGCTCAGTTAAGTGGACAAGGTAATCAACCACTCTAAAAACCTAGCTGTTGAAAGACACAGCGCGCGCTGAACCTTGGCAATTGAATTTTGGCGGTTCTACTGCATTGTTCTAGCTTCCTCCTAGCAGTGGGTAAAAGATTCATAGGAACTAGACACACAGCATTTGAGGGCAAATAGCTCTTTTCAAAAAGAACTCGCAATCTGCGAATAGGGTAGGGCATACCCAAATTAACGCTTGGGGAGAATCCCACCTCTGAGTTAGGCAACGCTTGGAACTTAATTTAAGTGGTTTCGCTGAACCAAGAATCCCCCGTCATTCATATGGGGGAGTGTCAACCCCCTCACTTCTTTCAGGCAAGTAATTAATTCGTCTGGAACGAGCCTAATCCGCGTGTCAAAATCGATCGCGGAAGTATTGGCGATAGAGTTCGCAGCGAGGTTCCACCGCTTTCCCCTGCCAACGGAGCAATCCCAAGCGAACTAACTGACGAGCCACATCGAGGGGAAGTTGTACGGGTTGAGACGCATTGGCGGCAACAACTATCCCTCGGGCCAGTTCGGGATGCTCTTGAAGACTCAACCAATATTTACACAGATAGTTTCCGTACAATCCGCCTTCACCCGCAGATGTTTGCAACAGTTCATCGAGTTGGAGATTGGGGGAGGAAGTGAGAGTTGAGAGGGTGAGTTGCACCAAGCCGGGATGACCGCCCAGGATGGCCATCAGTCGATCGATGCGCGAGTCTTGCCACTTGAATCCATTGCGTCGCACCAACTCCCCAACCTGTTGCCGGTTAAATTCGGGTAAATCGACGAGGGTGCCGATGTCGATCTCGAACGGTAAGGTCGCCGATACTGGGAGGAGATAAAATTCGTAGCTGTGGGAGATGACTAAACGCAAGTCATTGGGGCGATCGCTCCGTTGATGGTCTTCGTGCCACGCTTGCAGTAAATTCAAAAAATCTGTAGCGATTTCGGGATAGGCAAACAGGCGCTCGAGGTTATCTAAACCTAAAACCAGGGGTGCGTCGATTTTGGCGAGCAGGTATTCTTCAAAATAAGCCTTGCAACTGGCATTGCTACCCAGGTTGCGATCCCAATATCGATCGACTTGATGGTTGCCCAGGAGGAATTTGCCGATACTGGCACAAAACCAACGCAAGAACCGATCGAGATTGGCAAAAATTTCCCGATCGGCTAGCAACAGGTTGAGGCGTGCCGTATAGTAGCCGGACGCAGCAGCCCGATCGAGAATGCGATTGAGCAACCAAGTCTTACCTATCTGACTCGGACCTCGGATGCGCAAAAAGGCTTGGGGTTCGCAGATGGCGCGATGGCACTGGGATTCGATGGGCGGTCTGTCTACATAGCGTTCCGATGCTAAGCTCGCTTTTGGTGATTTTTGAGTGGGAGTGCCGAGCAGTTCGGGTCGATACCGAGCAAACAATGCAATCAGATCGCTGCGTTTCGATTTGCGAGGACCTTTGGATGCAGTTAAGCCAAAGGTTTGACAAATGGATGAAATTTGTTTGCGAACCGTTCCCGGTTCAATTTCCAAGGACTTGGCGATCGCGACATCGGTTTCTCCATGAAGAAGCTTGAGCAAAACTTGTTTGCGTTTGGGGGAACGTTGCAATCGATCGAAAGCGATGGCAAATTCGATTTTATCCATACAACTTGAGTCCCTTAGCAGGGTTCGAGAGCGAGCGTGATGGAGCATCTAGGTAAATTTCCTTGGGATTCTATATGTTTGAGATGTCCGGAGTCAGAGCGATACGTTGTCAGCTTGTACTCGGACGCGCGAGATTTAACTCGCTCCCGATTGCCTTCTTTTCCCTGCAAGACCGGTCAACAGACCCAAAAACTACCGTTGGGTTGACTTCAAGTACTTGTCAACCCCGAACCGTCTCCAACTTGTTTGAACCCCCTAGACCGTCCGCAAATTCTCTTTTCAAACCCCTAGAGCGATGCTCTAGTTCGAGCGCTCGAACCTAGAATTCCATGGATGGACGCTGGCTCGGTTAGCGATCGTCAAAGGCTTGCCATATCTGAATTTGAGTCATCTATTTATAACAGAAATTAGCATGGTGTTAAAAATAAGAGAACCGATCGGTTGTTGGGACTTGCCTTCGATGTCGGCGTATCTCATGCGCTCGAATCCGATCGCCCAGCGGGATGACATCGAGGTAGAACGAGATTTCCTCGGCAGTTTGCACTTGGCTCTAAAATACAAAGCAATAACAAAACAATTCCCAAGATCGCCCTTTGAAAGGAAACTCAAATCGCAAAGACCCGTGCGCTTCCTTTTGGGATGCCAGTCTCTTGAGACCGGATAAGTATCCGTCCTTCGCGCACTCGATGGCTCTCCTCTACGTGCGGGTGTTCTGACGCTCGTCAACGAGCATCACTTCAATTCGGGAAAAACGATCGGCATCCCAGTATAATTTACTCGCTCGGCGCTGAATATTCCGGAATATTCAAAAATTCAATCCGGAGAATGCCACAAAGCTCATGTATATTGCTTTAGGGGTGAGCTTTGTATTCATTTGAATACTTTTACGAACACAACTCGGTTGCACGACGCATCGACCCCGATTAGAGTTTGGGCTTAGTGGTTTGCGACTGAAGATCGAAACTCCCATGCTGCGTGCGGGAGTTGTTGGGGTAGACAAACAGATGCACCCACCGATGCAATCGAGTTGGCTGACGATCGTTTCCTTGGGGTAAGAGATGACGGATCGAAATAGGAGCGATCGAGTCAGCACGAAGTTTCACAATTGAGAATGTCATAGATTGTACCCGCAGACGGTCGCCAACCGGCGATAAATTGGCGATCGCATTCCTTGCTATTGCCCTATGGGACAACCGATGCTGGTTCGGTTGAAAACGTCGAGTGGGTCAACGACTCATGGCTCGCGATCGCCGACTTCCCGTCGGGATTTCGAGTCCAAATCGTACTAGGTGATACACACATGAATTTTCAACATTTTCAAAGCCCAAACAATCGTCCATCCAATTCTCTCGAAGCAGAGGCGTTAGCCTTCATTCACAAGTTGGCATCTCTCGATCTCGGACCGATCGCCTACAAACTGATGAATCCTGAAGACGGTCAGGGGTTGACTCAAGCCGAGGTGACAATAGCTCTGGTGCAGTACATGCGATTCCTGCTGTTGGTCTTTCTGTATCCCAATAGCACCCTCGTGCCGACACCGGAAATCGATCGGGTTTGGCACTATCACATTTTAGATACGGCGAAATATGCTGAGGATACGCAAATGTTATTCGGTCGCTTCCTCCACCATTTTCCCTATATGGGAGCGCGCGGTGAGGTCGATCGCCAGCAGCTCTATTTGAGTTTCGAGCAAACCCGGCAACTCTTCGAGGAGCATTTTAAAATGCCCATATCTCCAAGCCGATTGTCTCAAGCCAGTGCTTGTAAGCTGTTTAGCGGTTCCGAAGAAAATCGCCCAAGCATTTCCCTAAGACTCGATCCGCTTCGGGTATTATTCGGGCAATATGCTTAATGACAGCCGTGGGATAGATCCCATGGACTCGCGATAGACGGTAAGGTTGCGGTATCTTCGATCGAGTATTGTGTCGGGTCAACGAGATCGCGCTCTGGGCCCATACTCCCAATACCGCAGCCTTCGCCATCCCTGGGAAAGAAAAAAAGCTGGGGACGTCGCGGGGCAGAATTTGAGGCCAGAGCGATCTTCCCCGTTCCCCATCCTCACCTGAAACAGTCTTATCCAAAACTGACGTTAACAAAGAGGGTGCGAACGGCTATGACCGAATTCCATCGGACTCGAGTTCCCGATCCAAATTGTTCGATCGCACGGCTGTGGCAATTCCTTTCAAGAAACCCGCAATCGGGACGGCAATCAGAACTCCAAGCACCCCAGCCACCTTGGCTCCCACCAAGAGAGAGATCAGCACCCAAACTGGATTGAGTCCGATAAATCCCCCCAGCAGGCGCGGTGCGATGCCATTTTCGATCGCTTGCTCGACAATCGTCGCGGCCACAAGTACTCTGACCCCCAGCCAAACGCTTTTGAGTGCGGTCAGGACGCTAACCACGCAAATGCTCAAACCCGCACCAAAGGGAAACAGTGCCATAAACCCAACCCCCAATCCAAACAGCAACCCAAAAGGCACTTTCAACAATAGGAAGGTCAGCGTCATCGAACTGCCGACAATTGCCGCTAGGGAAGCTTGTCCGACATAGTAATTATGAAAACTTTGCCCTAAGAGCGGGCGAATTTGGGAACCGATGGGCTGAGGCAACCACTGACAGATCCCCTCCCAAACTTGTTCTCCATGTAAGAGGATATAGAACGCCAGCACAAATGTCAGCAGCAAATCCACCACGCTGCCGACGGTTCCCAAAATGGTATCGAGAATTTGCCCCACCAAAGATTGGAGTTGACCCGACAGGCGACCAGTCAGTTCTGCGATTAAACCGCTGACGTCAATGGGTAAATTGCGACCGGTCGCCCAATCGTTCAACGTTTGAAGCTGCTGCGTGCCCGATTCGATCCAACTGGGGAGGCGATCGGCCAAATCGTTAAACTGGCGCAGGGCAACCGGACCTAACGTCACCCCCAGAAGCACTGCCAACAGTAACGTTAACCCGATGGTTCCTAAAACGGCCCAACCCCGTTTGATACCAAAAGAGGTTAGAAATCGCACCGGATAGTTCAAGATAAAGGCGAGTAACGTGGCAGTGACTAAAACGATGATGAAAGAGTGAAAATACTCAAAAACCACCAGCAACAGCCAGCCGTTGAGGGCAATCAAGGGGAAGGCTAATCCCCAAGTCATCCAAGAGGGTAAAGCGATCGCCGGTTTCATTTATCTAAGTTGGAGAGAATTTTGAATTTGGAAGCGCAGAACTGAGAAAAGGAGGATAAGGGAGAATTAATTTTGAATATTCTCCCCCTTCCTCCTTTTTTGAAGATGCCTGTTAAACAATTGTCAATTGTCCATTGTCAATTGTCTATTCTCCTAGAGCCTCAAGCTACCTGCTCGATCTCGATTTCCGCCTCTGAATTCTCAACTTGCTGCTGGGCTTGGGCTGCCAAATAAGCTTCGAGTTGAGCGGTAATTTGATCCCGCACGATTTGGCGGTACTCATAGAAATGCTCGATGTAAGCGCAAACCGTGATGTAAGAATCCACTAAGGAGGGATGGCGGCGGAAAATCTTATACAAATTAATCCAGAACTTGACCCGCGTTTTGCGAACGACCCCCTGCCGCCAGAGGATAATCAACAGGGCGCGAATCGATTCCCAACTGGGTCGGCTTTCCCCTTTGTGGCGGGGAATGCCCAGCTTCATAAAATGGCG
Organism: Zarconia sp.; assembly: GCF_057467645.1. NCBI lineage: Bacteria > Bacillati > Cyanobacteriota > Cyanophyceae > Oscillatoriales > Zarconia > Zarconia sp. Next base: position 16,461 of record NZ_JBRJXU010000171.1, on the reverse strand, counting down.
GAAGGTGCGTTCGAGGTATTGCAGGGGATCGTAAAGATTCCAAAACGCATCGATATACTCGCGGGCGATATCTTCGATGGGGCGAGTGGGGACGAAGTTCATCAACGTGGTTTGATTGATATTTCCTCCCTCGTTCACCATGCGACCTTCTTTTTCCAAGCGATTCCACAAGGCCGTATTGGGCAGTGCTTGCAACATACTAAACATGGCGAGGGGAATCGCTGCTTTTTCCACAAATTGAGCTACGCGATTGCCTGCCCCCGGTTTCTCACCATCGAAGCCCATGATGAACCCAGCGGTCACCCGCAGACCCGCCTCCACGATCGCATCAACCGACTCACTGAGGGAATCGCGGGTATTTTGGAACTTCTTCGTCAGGGCCAAACTGTCTTCATCGGGGGTTTCGATCCCCAAAAAGACGACGGTGAAATGACACTCGACCATTAAATCCATCAATTCCGGATCTTGGGCCAAATCCACCGAGGCTTCCGTGGTAAAGCTAAAGGGATATTTTTTTTCGGCCATCCAACCCTTCAACTCCCGCAGCAAAAGCTTGACGTTCCGCTTGTTGCCGATGAAGTTGTCATCCACCATAAACACGCTGCCGCGCCAACCGAGTTCGTACAGCCGTTCGAGTTCGGCAATCAGTTGTTCGGGGGTTTTGGTGCGAGGCTTGCGACCGTAGAGGACGATGATATCGCAGAACTCGCACTGGAAGGGACAGCCACGCGAGAACTGAATCGACATGTTGTCGTAAGCGCTAAATTCGAGCAAATCGTAGCGCGGGATGGGGGTGTCGGTAACGGCTGGCTTATCGCTGGCTCTAAAAACGCCGCTGGTTTCTCCCCGTTCGAGGGCTTCGACGAACATCGGTAGGGTGATTTCCCCTTCATCAAGCACCAAATAGTCTGCTTCTTTGACTTCCGCTGGTAGAGAGGTGGCATAGGGACCGCCGACGGCAACGGGTTTGCCCCGACGCTGGGCTTCTCGGATTAGGTCGAGCATATCGTCTTTCTGAACGATCATCCCCGATAGAATCACCAACTCCGCCCAGTTCCATTCCTCTTCCGTCACAGTGCGAATGTTGCGATCGACGAGTTTGAACTCCCACTCCTGAGGCAAAATAGCAGCGACCGTGACTAAGCCGAGGGGGGGTAACAGGGCTTTGCGATCCACGAGTGCTAGAGCCTTCTCAAACGACCAGAAACTCTTTGGAAACAAGGGATATAACAATAAAACCCGCATGGATATCTTAATGCCTCACACTGGATGGATCGATGCATGTAAACCCCTAAAGCTTAGCGCGTTCGCGCCCGTTTTTAACGGAGGACAATCTTAAAAGTGTCCATCGTGCTCAAACCATCGGTCAATGGCTCTGGGGCGATCGCCCTTTTCATTAAAGGTCATGGGGAATGGGGAATGGGGGAAGACGCGGTGACACGGTGACGCGGGGACACGCAGAGAGGATATGGCAGTCGCCATATCGGTTAGGTCAAAATTGACTGTGGGCTTTGGGGGCATCGGAGGCTTCGTGGGCAGGGGGGAAGACCCTTATAGCCGTATTCAGTCGCGTTAGGACATAGGTGAAAGTGAGCAGGGGGAGCAGGGGAAGCAGGGGGAGAAAGATGCGCTTTGTGAACTCGGGACTCAGGCTGTCCTAACCTAACTGAATACAGCGATATAGCGCTACGCGCTTAGGTTAGGACGTTCAGAAAAATTGCCGATTACCCAGAGGGGAAGACGGAGATGAGAGTGTCTTAACGTATGTGCGTACAGCTATACAAGGGAATGCTGTTCACAATTGCTCCGATGGCTCGTCGAGTGTCAACGAAAAAGCAGGGGATTTGCTCCCCCTGCTTCCCCTGTTCCCGAAGCCCTCCTCGACCCTGGGAGAAGCAAATCCAGTGGCGACGCACCTTTGCGGTAAAATTGAGATGAAGTTACGTGTCGCTCGATCTCCAACTGGCAATTTCACAAAGCGCGAATCGGAAGGATCGCACTCATTGCTCGGGATCGAGATTTGAAGAGCATCGCCGAGCGTCGTGTCGCTCAAACATTTCTTCAATACCGTTCGCGCGTCAGGCGAACGCCGGTGGCATTCGACGAGTGGTGCGGGGTCAGGGCAATCGATCGTCCCGGTATCTAGACTCAAATCCCGATGCGAGCGTTGTCAAATCTTGGCTCTATCGATAAGATTCGGTCATGGCAATCGACGCCAAATACTCGGTGCCGTTCTAGGTAACTCAAGTTTAGACAAAACTTCGATGGAGAAAGCGACAACTCAGATGGGGTCAGCATTTTAAGTTTTCAATCCTAACGTGGAGCTGCCAACCCTCCAATCTCGTCAGGATAAGGGTTTGACGCTTCAAGCTGTTAAATTTGTCTAAACTCCAATAGGTAATTTCAGGTGGGGTAGGAGGTTCAACTCTGATGGACAAGCAACCGATGGATGTCGAAAGTGGCTTGGAATTTGCGAGCGAACTGATTTTTTCGACGACGGGCGAACCCTTGAGCAACCTAGAAATGGAAGTCTTTCGCGGGGCGTGGGAGAATCTGACCTACCAAGTTATTGCCGAACGAGTTAACTACAGCTTTAAATTTATCGAAAAAGACGTCGGTAATGGTTTGTGGCGAAAGCTCTCTGAAGGTCTCGGGGTTAAAGTGGGCAAAAAGCGCTTCAAAGCCCCACTCGAAGAAGCGTGGCGCAAACATAAGCTCGTCGAGCAAGAGCGCCAGAACCGCCCTAGTGCTGAAACAGAGACTCGAACCCGCACTAAACACAATCTACCGATTCGAGAGCCGTTTGTCGAAAGATCGGAACTGGGGAGATTGGTGGAATTGCTGTCCTATGAGAATTCTGCTCGCGCCATCGGGATCGATGGGTTAGGGGGAACGGGAAAAACGGCTCTGGCGGTGGAGGCGGCCTACCGCTGTTCCCAGATCGAGTGGGTTCCCCCCCTCGCGCCAGCCGAACCTCTCTTCGATGCAATGGTCTTCGCCTCGGCCCGACAAGAAGCGCTGCGAGCGCGGGGGATCTCCCAACGTCTCAAATGCGAGCGTACCCTACGAGATTTGTTTCGGACGATCGCCCGCATCTTACAGTGTCCCCAAATCGATCGAGCGGTGAACTTTCACGAGCAACTCGATTGGGTTCTCGATGCCCTGGCCGCTCGACGGACGTTACTGATTCTCGATAGCTTAGAATCGTTCGACGATCGCTCCCAAATCCTATCTTTCATCGACGAACTGCCGCCGACGGTCAAGGCGATCGCCACGAGTCGCTCGCAAACGCTATTGGATGTGTCGATTCGTTTGGGTCCCTTGCCCGAAACAGACGGTTTGACCCTCATTGGCGATCGCGCCGCTCAACAAGATCTCCCCCTCGAGGATGGACGATGCCAAACCCTCTACGAATACAGTAGTGGGATTCCTGCCGCGGCAATCTATGCCATCGGTCAACTGGCTCTGGGTCACGCTTTCCCAGCGGTGATGGATCGTCTGGTCGATCCCCAAGATGAAGTGGCTCGATATTGCCTGGGAAGTCTGATTGAGGCGATCCGAGGTAAACCCGCCCATAAGTTACTCCTGGCGCTGGCACTGTTTCCAAAACCGGTCGATCGCATCACCCTGGCTCGCATTGCTAACTTCAAAACCGACGGCACGATCGTTGATGCTGGCTTCGCGCGGTTGCAGCAACTGTCGGCGATCGAGTGCCAAGACGATCGATACTATCTACTGTCGCTCACCAGAGAATATGCCCTGGTGGAACTCCAAAATACGCCGAAGTTCGATCGAGATGCCCGAGAACGTTGGGTACGCTGGTGTGTTGAATTCGTTCGCCAGCACGGGGCGAAAGACCCGAAAGAGTGGTTGCCCGACGGCGCGCTGCTATCGGAATGGGAAAATTTGGTGGCAGCGATCGAATGGTGCATCGATCGAGAGCGATACGAAGATTTTCGTGAGATGTGGCGGTATCTCAAGGGATATACCCAATTTGCGGGATATTGGCCCGATCGCTTGCGCTGGATGGATTGGCTCTACAAACAAGCCAAGCGGCACAATGACTGGGATACGATGGCGACATCCCTGTTTGATAAAGGTCGGACCCTTACCTTTTTCGATCGACCTCAAGAGCATCACGAGGCGATGAAGTTATTCGAGCGAGCCTGGAAGCTTTACGAAATGCATAATATTTCCGGTCAGATCGATATCGCGTTAGATATGGCATCCCTGCAAATCGATCGCCACAATTTCGAGCGGGCGCAAGTATGGCTCGATCGGGTTCGAGACCAACTGGTGCGCGCTTCTTTGAAAGTGATGCAACGCCGCCGCTTTCAGGCGAATCTTTTGTACTACCAGGGTCAACTGTCTTTTGCTATGGGAGAGTACGAACAGGCCCAACGCTTGTATGAAAAAGTCATCGAATACGCTCGCACTATGGGTTGGAAACGGGCGATCGTCTATAGCAAGCTGTGGTTGGCCGATGTGGCGATCGCTCAAAACGATCTCGATCGGGCTGAAGCCTTTTTAAACCAGGGTTTACCGACGGTGGAAGAATATCAAGATAAACGCTGTCTGGCGTTTTGCCATCGCTCTTTTGCCCTTCTCTACAACAAGCGAGGTCGCAACGGTCAGTGCCAAACCTGGGCAGATCTGGCGATAAAAGGGTTCGATCGTCTCGGGATGACACAGGAGGTCAGCGAAATGGAGAACTTACTCGGTCAAAGTGCTTGAATCGTGAGGAGTTTTAGATTTTAAGTAAGTAGGCACTGAAAAGCTGTGTTATATTGCAATTTGTAAAACAAATCCTATTTCACCTAAAGAGAGGAGTTGAGGCTATTTACATTTAGTTACATAGGTAAAGATTTTAACGCCCACCTACTTAGCTAAGCATTCAGCTATCAGCGGTCAGCCGTCAGCTTATTACACTCCAAACGCTGAAATGGCAACAGACTCGCAGGTAAAGACGATTAACTTTATCCATCGATCGAACCCGATTAAACGAATGTTTGCGACCTTTTCATCCAAAACTAATAGCAGATCGCTAAATGCTAAATGCTTACGATTTAATTTTTTGATTGGGTGAATAATCCAATCATATAGGGTTGAATTTTATAAAAAAAAGCGGTTATAGCACTACGCAAATTAGTTAGGACATTTATAAATCCTGAAACGATCTGAGAGTCTACTGTTCCCCGTTCCCCGTTCCCTGTTCCCTAGCGCGTAGCGCTATATTTTTTAAGTGTAAACGCATAAAAAAATAAAAAAATCGAAACATTTTACAGAGTTAGCAATGTTTGGTTTTCTAGAATTTTCAGCCTTCAAAAATTACTCGATAATCAACGCTTCAATTTGGGTTAATAAATGCTCTAAAGTTTTTCGCTTGCGATCGCTTTGCCAAACTGTTGACTTTTCTAGAGTATGTTGCAGGTTCACCAGACGATAGCGAACTCGAGAAATCATCGCTGAATCGGGTAAAGAACCATTGAGTTCGCGAACTTTTAGCCGAATTTGACTCAAGGAAAGATGTTGAGCGATCGCCGTTTCTAAGAGTTTTTCCTGTTGCGGACGATCTCGGACTTTGGCAATAGCTAAGATCTTCGTATAAGCCAGTCGATTTTGACGCAAGGCATCCAGGAGCAGTGGCGGCAATTTTAGCAACGGCAGGCGATTGCGAACGAAAGAAGACCATGCCATCGTTCCCAAAGACTCAAAAATGGCATTGACGGTTTCTAAGGTCTCTTGTCCCGTAACGTTACTAGACAGGGTTTTCCGGCTTTGCTGCTTGGCGAGTCGATATAGAAGTCGCGGCACTTCTTCGACAGCCATTTCTAACTTCAAGGCCAGCAACGCTAAAATCCCTTCCGTTTCTTCGAGAAGATTGAGGTCTTCTCGTTGCAGGTTTTCCAGCAGTGCAACTTCGAGTATGTCATCGTCGGCAAGGTTGAGGACGATCGCCGGAATTTCGGGCATCCCCGCCTTCTGAGCCGCGCGAAACCGCCTCCCCCCGGCTACCAGTTCGTAGCGTCCCGAGGGGAGCAGCCGGACCAGGAGGGGTGAAAAAATACCGTGGCGGACGATGGCTTCTGCGAGTTCGTCGAGTTTGCGATCGTCGAAATACTGGCGGGGTTGATAGTCTGGCAACACGATATCGGCAATGGGCAAAACCTTAAAGTCCGATCGCTCGTATCGAATTTGCCCAGTTCGATCGCACCCTTTTTTGTCGAACTGCCTATGATCCATCGTGTCATTGCCGAATGTCGATCGAGACCTACATTTTCCCCTTTGATTTGCTCTTGATTCTTGATGACAACTAAGTTTATTGTTGCTAGATTTTTGCAAGCACCCCATCGAGCGATCGATGGCTAACAATTTCGACCCTGGGGAAGCTGCCAGCAGGTTTCGAGCCAATCGGTTAATTCTTGTCGCGAAGCGGTCATTTGCCGCATCACGCTCCAAATTTGAACGGTGGATAGAGGGCTAGAAACGTCCACCTGTAGGGGCTTATAGCATTGACACCGACAGGGAACCTCCAGAGATTGGAGGCGATGGTAAACCCACCAGCGATCGGCGCAGCCAACGGATAAGTCCAAGCTGTAGTTAGAATCGAAGTTGCTCATAAATTAGAAGTTTTAGTGACGAATGTTGGCAGATTTTGAGATTGATTCTAAATAAATCCAAGCAAGCCGATAAAATCGAGCTTCCATTTGAAATCGAGGAGTTTTTTTGGCGAAACGTTCGAGTTAGAATGAATATCTCGAGAACCCAATCGATTATTCGGTTAACTTGGCTAAAAACCACCCGCCCGGTCGTAGATAAAAGCCAGTCGAATTCATTCATTCAAAAATCGTTCACATCAAGATCATGTCTAACCAAACCCTCGTTCAATCCTTTGATGAAATTAGCGATAACGTCCTCCTTCTCGAACGGTCGGTAACGCAGCCGGTTTGCGAGGGACTCAATATTGCATTGGCCAGTTTCCAAGCCTTGTACTTGCAATATCAGAAACATCATTTCGTCGTTGAAGGTGCAGAGTTTTATTCCCTGCACGAGTTCTTTGAAGAAGGCTACGATGCCGCGAGCGGACACGTTCACGATTTGGGCGAGCGTCTCAACGGACTCGGCGGCATCCCTGCGGCCAGCTTTACCAAACTTGCCGAACTGTGCTGCTTCGAGCCGGAAGCCGATGGGGCTTACAACTGCCGCACTATGGTTGAAAACGACTTGAAAGCCGAACAAGCCATTTTGCAAGTTTTGCGCCGCAACGCCGCTCAAGCTGAATCTCTCGGCGATCGCGCCACGCGCTACCTCTACGAGCAAATTTTGCTGAAAACGGAAGAACGGGCTTATCACTTAGATCATTTCCTCGCCGGCGATACTTTAGTCACTCGCTAGTCCGATACTCAGTTGGCGAATCGCGCGCCTCTTCTGTCGAAGTAATACTTGATGAGTCAAAAATGCCAGCACGAATGGGAGCGCAGCCCAAGCACGCTTGCAAGACCCATTAGTATGAAGTAGATAAAAGACGAGCGGTATCTAGTTGAGATCGGTTAGATAGAAGCTCTGATGCTAAGCGCGGCAAATGCCCACACGCCTTGCGAAGAAACTGACCCGATCGGTCGATCTCAACACCCCGAATAAAGTTCAGATTAGAGAAGTTTTCCAATCCGGAAGGCTTCTCTTTTTTTGCATATCTCTTACATAGAGCAATATAACCTAATTGAGAAGCTATGGCAAGAAAATAGTTGCAACGGAGTAGCAAAAAAAATCGGGCAAGCAAGTTACCCGATCGATCTTAGATGTGAGGAAGATTTAAAACCCAATTGATAACCCAGTTGAGGAGCGAGGTTATCAGAAACTGAAGAGCGTCCGCACCGCACCAATGACTAATGTATCGTTATCTTCGTCGAAACCTGGGTCGGTGACGACGATAATACCGGGGGTAATCGCAATATTTTCCGAGACCTGGAATTGGTAGAATCCTTCAATGTGCAATGAAGTCACATCGTCAACGCGACCGCCCGCGCTAATGATATCATCTCGCAATGACGAACTGACCCCCCGCGTTCTCGGCTCCATACCGACGATAATCCCCGCGACGCTACCGGGCGTGCCTAAATCTGGGAATGCCAGATTGACGGCCCAGTTCCAAGACTCCAGACCACCTCGATTCACCGTACCGCCCAAGGTTGAGAGGGTTTGGGTATCGACGAAACCGACCCAACCCCCAAGCACCACTTTTTCGAGTAGCTGCCAGGAGACTTCTACGCCGTAAGCGTTTTGAATATTGGGAATCGCCTCGCCAAAAGTGTCTTCTGAGAAGGTGAGGAAGTTGGAGAGATTGCTGCCAGTCGCAGTTTCAAGGTTATAGGCATTGAGATAGGTCAAACCCACTTCCAGCCCATCCATGGGAGTTGCTGTAATTTGCCCCAAAAATCCGTAAGCCCCGTCAAATAACCCCGCCCCTTGCTCGGGATTGCCGGCATCGGCAGCCAAGTAACCGGCACTCAGGGCTACTTTATCGTTGAGTTCGTAGTATAGTCCGAGTCCTGCTTGTTCGGTGAGGTAAAAGATGGGGGCGCGAGTGCCGAAGCGAGACAGGGCCCCGAAGTTGCCGTCGCCATCGAGGTAGGGGTTGATGGTGGGGGCGAAGTCATCAGATGCTCCAGCGTTAGCAACGAGTGCCACAGTGAGTTTGTCGCCCACGGGAAACTCGTATTTGAGGGCATCAATTTCGATGTCGTTGCCGTTATCGTCGGCAAAGAATAAATCGCCTTGGAAGGTTCCGGTGGTGTCGAAGGCGTTGATGTTACTCGCTTGCAGTCGGGTGAAGAGCAAGTCCTCGCCGGTAAAGCTGGTGTTGAGTTCTAGGCGAACCCGATCGCCGAATGCCGTGACTCGATCGATATCTTGCCCGCCATCCCGTTGTCCGGCAGCGACTCCATAGGCGGCAAAAATCACGCTGCCTTCGAGTTTGGTGGTGGTGGAAAACTGGTTGGCTTCGAGTTCGGCGGTACGGGCTTCGAGGGCATCGACTCGTCCGCGCAGGGTCGCCAGTTCAGCGGCAAATTCTTCTTGCAATCGCCGAATGACGGCTAAATCTTCGGCAGTGACTTCCGCTTCCACATCCACTAAATTCAGGATTTGGTCGAGGCAAGCGTTCAAACCAGCAGCAAATTCGTAGCGGGTGGTGGCTTGGTTGCCGCGATAGGTTCCGTCGGGGTATCCGGCGATACAACCGTAGCGTTCCACGAGAGATTGTAGGGCTTGGAACGCCCAGTCTGTGGGCTGTACGTCGGACAGCTGGGAGATGGAGGTGACTTGCTCGATCGTATCGAGGGTTTCTAATTCTGCAGCCCCCGGAATGCGATCGGTGCCGATGGTATCGTACTCGATGACCCGATCGATGGAAATCGGTTCGTTGGTGGCGGGTTCCGATGTGGCAGTTTGGGCGATCGCTCCCGATGCAGCGGCGATCGAGGTGATACCTGCAATTCCCGAACTGAATTTAAGCACAATCGGGAATTTTTTAAATTTTCTTTTTGACATTAGATTTTACTCCTCGACACGAAAATTAAACGTACTCATTCATCGGAGAGCAATCGAGATTTCCCCTTATCGACTCACAGTATTTCACTATTGAAATTAAAAGTCAATTAAAGGATCGATTTCTGACGATCGGGATGTTTCCGGGGGTCAAGGCGGCAAAATGAATGCGATTGCCTGATGAATGACAGAAGCTCTCTCCCCATCAGCCACTTTTCCATATGGGGAGTTGCTATATTGCTCGCAAAACTCCCCGAGGGTAACCACTGAATCCATGGATGGCAATCCACGAGTTGTCGAGCAATATGTAGCGAAATATTAATTCACGACCTACCGCACGAACGGCAATTAGCACTCGAATAGACTTCTCCAGAAATTTACCTCAAACCCTGATTCTGTATAGGTTCTGTCATCAGTTAGCCGTACATCTTTGGCTAAGCCTGATTTCTGGCTGGGCGAACGAGCGATCGCCCGGCTAGTGCTGCTACGCATAATTAAATACGCATAATTAAAAATGCGTCTTGATAAGTTGAACGGGACGGGGACCGACACCGCTCGCGATGCACGCAAAATGGGCACATTAAAAATGCTTACTGTGTATAGCTTTCAACAGCTGAAAGCTAGGTAGTTATTTCTGCCGCATTGCACTAGTACACGAGGGCGGGAATTCACCCAGCATTAGTTCCGACGGATACACTACAAGCGGGACACTCGATTAGAGAAATGGTAGTTAAACTCCCGCAGCCTTGTACTAGCTAGAATCTTTGTCCTGAAAAGCGTCTAGATCTAACTGAGGACACGCCCCAGCCAAAAACCGAGCTTTCGCGCCTATGTCTAATAACAAGCGACGGTCAAAGTGTGATGGCGAAGTTCGTGCAAGGTGCCATGAACGGGCAATGACAACGTTATTTGCTGGGCGCGTTGCCATGAAGACGAAATATTGAAGACGAAATATTTACCATTATCTGTACCTCGCAGATATATTGAGAACTTGGATATGCATTGGCGGGCATTCTGACTGAGGAGGAATTTGGAGCTTCTAGATTTTGAACTTTATAAAAAATAAAAAGCAACCTTCAAAACGTTTTGAAGCTTTCTCCAATACAGCTGCGGGACAGCGGCAGATTCACACTGCTCTTTCCCCGTTTCCTCTAGCGGCTGATTTCCACTAGAACCAATGACCCGCGTAGCATATCATATGTTTTGAGACCATCGCAATGTATAGCAGTCGCCAGTTCACTTCAGACAACAGTCAGACCATGGTGTAATCTTGCCCGAGTCTGTGCCTCCGAAACCTCCGAAGCTCCCCCGGCCCGCGTGAGCCCATATTCACAAGTGTCCTCATGAATATGGTCTTGGAGATCGAAGCGGCGAGCGTCTCCTTCCCGCTCTCCTGAGTATTAAGAACTTTTGCGAAGACCCGCCTTCATGGGTAACGATTTAGACTAGGATATTAATTCTGAGGATAACGTACCGTAGGGCATACGGAAACGTTAGGACTCGCTCCTAGTAACGCTTGGGGAGAAGATACCTCTTGCCGGAAAGCCCAAACGCTTTCTTTGGTCAAAAAGTATCTTCGTCGAGCCAAGAATCCCCCACGATCGATGTGGGGGAGTGTCAATCTGCTCTTCTCTGCACGACATGGACTACCATGCTCAATCCGAATCTGGAAGACATCCAGCTAACTAAAGACGAATACGAACGCTACTCCCGCCACCTGATTCTGCCGGAAGTCGGACTTGACGGGCAAAAGCGTCTCAAAGCGGCCAAAGTACTGTGTATTGGAACTGGGGGTTTGGGTTCGCCGTTGCTGCTGTATCTCGCGGCAGCCGGTGTGGGAACCATCGGGATCGTCGATTTTGATATCGTCGATCGATCGAACCTGCAACGCCAGATTATTCACGGCACCTCTTGGGTGGACAAGCCCAAAATTGAATCGGCCAAGAACCGCATCCTGGAAATCAATCCCGCCTGTCAGGTGAACCTGCACCAAACCCGCCTGATGTCGGATAATGCCCTGGAGATTATTGCAGCCTACGATATCGTCGTGGACGGAACGGATAATTTCCCCACTCGATATCTGGTGAACGATGCCTGCGTTTTGCTCGATAAGCCCAACGTCTACGGTTCGATTTTCCGATTTGAAGGACAGGCGACGGTCTTCAACTACGAAGGCGGACCCAACTATCGCGACCTGTACCCGGAACCCCCACCACCGGGAATGGTTCCCTCCTGCGCCGAAGGCGGCGTTTTGGGGGTACTGTGCGGGATTATCGGCACGATTCAAGCCACCGAAACCGTAAAAATCATTTTGGGACAGGGTAATACCCTCAGCGGTCGGTTGATGCTCTACAACGCCCTCGATATGCAGTTCCGAGAGTTGAAGCTGCGACCGAATCCCGAACGTCCCGTCATCGAAAAACTGATCGATTACGAACAGTTCTGCGGCATCCCGCAAGCCAAAGCCGAAGAGGAGAAGCAGAAAATGGCACTACCGGAAATGACCGTCACCGAACTCAAGCAGTTGATGGATAGCGGTGCGGATGATTTCGTCCTGATTGACGTGCGCAATCCCAACGAATACGAGATTGCCAAAATTGAGGGGTCCGTCCTGGTTCCTCTGCCGGATATCGAACGGGGAGATGGAGTTGAGAAGGTGAAAGAACTGCTCAACGGTCATCGCCTTATCGCTCATTGCAAGATGGGTGGGCGATCGGCTAAAGCCCTCGGCATTCTCAAAGAAGCTGGCATCGACGGAACGAACGTCAAAGGCGGTATTACTGCTTGGAGTCAAGAGGTCGATCCTTCTATCCCAACGTACTAAGTCACGCTGGGCGTGCAACGGCGTACAACTGAGTACTCCACCACATTGGTTGTAACGAATCGGAGTCGCGTCCCCGTACCGACTCCGATTTTGTTTGGGGTATAGCTATCGCAGTCTTTCTTCCCCGACCCCCGTTTCCTCCGAAGCCTCCGATGCTCACCTCAACCAGAATTAGAAATATAGCAGTTCGCGCCCTTTTCATTACAGATTTTCAGTCATGGGGAACACCGGAACGGGGAACGGGGAATGGGGAATGGAAAAAATCGATTTTTTCAAGAGTGTAAATAAACTAGCGCGAAGCGCTATCTTTGACCGAACTACCCCGATTCGATGCAAAACCCCTCTCCTCGTATTGGAAGAGAGGGGTAAATGTGAGAAACATACGAGCGAGTCGCTCTATACTGTACTAGGAAAGCCCGTGACTGGAAGATGTGCTAACTTACTTGACAACGATTTTGCCAACCATGCCTGCACCGCGATGGGGTTCGCACCAGTAGGTATATTCTCCAGGCTCGTTGAATGTTGACTCGAAGGATTGACCGGGAGAAAAAGTCAGAGTCTTGTGGTTGTACTCTGCATTTTTTTCGAAAACAACGTTGTGAGGAGCGAGCTTGTTGTTGACCCACTTTACCGTATCGCCAGCAGAAATTGTGACTGCTTTGGGTTGAAAGGCGAGCATACCATTGTCCGCACCCATTTTGACGGTAGTCGTTGCGGCGGAGGCAGAGGAAACACCGATCGCAAAGGTGCTAGCGAACAGGACGATCGCGCAGACGGCCAAGCCGATCGTTTTGGAAACCAAAGATTTTAGATTCATCTTATGTTGGGACGTTTACGTAGTTTGACGCTGTGTCATATTTTACCGCGAATGACCGACATTTATTGCCCAAATCGAACCGAGATCGCGACATAAATGCATCGGAGTGCCGATCTTCAGGTATCCTGAGCGTGACCGATCGGAGGAAATACCGCAAATGCGAGGGGTCGATCGCCCTGAAGCTGGCAATTTTGAAGCCGGGCAATTTATTACCACCGAACCCCTCACCCAAAGTGGCTATTCGGGGGAAAAGCAAGTGTGGGAAGCCGTATGCCGGACGTTTGCGACTCGCCCCTGTCTCGGTTACTGGCGATATCCGATTTTTGCCCTCGGGTCGGGCGTTCGCAAAGAACCGGATATCCTGATCGCCGATCGAGAACTGGGGCTGATGGTTATCGAAGTCAAATCGATCGCTATCGATTGCATTCGCTCGATCTCCGGGCATCAGTGGCAGTTCCAAAACTTCTACACCACCCACGGCAATCCCTACCAGCAAGGAGAAAGCCAACTGTACGCCTTGCTCGACTATTGCGATGGAGAACCCCTGCTCGCCAGACATGTGAGGGCGCGGGCGATAGTTGCTCTGCCGCAAATTACCCGATCCCAGTGGCAAGAGCGAGGTTTCCATCGGCTGCCGACCTCTCCTCCCATTCTATTTCGCGAGTGCTTCGCAGGGGACGATCGAGCTCAATATTCCCCCTCCGTCTCCCTTCTCGAGGCCATCGAACGCGCGCCTCTCCTGCGCCAAGGCACTCCCCTAGACAACGAACGATGGCAATTGCTCCTGGCGGTGTTGGCAGGTACGCCCCTCTATCGCCGGCGATCGCGTCGGGTACTCGCCCCCGGTCGGAGTCGGGCTTTGATTCTAGCCCAGGCGCGAGAACGGTTGAATCCACTGGATTTGCAGCAAGAACGCATCGGCAAAGAAATTCCACCGGGACCTCAACGGATTCGGGGGATTGCAGGGTCGGGAAAGACGGTGCTGTTATGCCAGAAGGCGGCGCAAATGCATTTGAAGCATCCCGACTGGGAGATCGCGATCGTCTTTTTTACTCGAGCGCTTTACGAACCGATCGTCGAGTTGCTCGATCGCTGGCTGCAACGTTTCAGTGGAGGCGAACTCGGCTACGATCGCCCTAACCCCAAACTGCGAGTTCTCAATGCATGGGGGAGTCGGAATCGACCGGGATTGTACGGTCTGTTGTGCGAGGCGACGGGGGTGGGGCGGTTAGCGGTGAACGATTTGAAGGGGCTACCGCCCAATGTCGCTCTGGCCAAAGCCTGTTGCCAGTTGCTGGAAAAAACAGCCATTCCCCAAATTTTTAACGCCATTCTCATCGATGAGGCCCAAGATTTGATGGTGGACGATCGCCATCGATTTGGAGACAAGCAGCCCTTTTACTGGATGGCTTATCAAGCCCTCAAACCTGCAAACCCAGAAAATCCCCAGGAACATCCTCAAGAAGATCCCCCTCTCAGACGGTTGATTTGGGCCGATGATGAAGCTCAATGTTTAGAAAGCGCGAACAGTCCCACCGCCGGGGCGTTATTCGGGTCCCAATGGAGCAATTTGGTAACGGGGCAGTATCCGGGAGGCATTCGGAAAAGCGAGGTGATGGGACGGGGCTACCGAACTCCCGCCCCAATTTTGATGACCGCCCACGCCTTGGGTATGGGGTTGTTGCGATCGGGGGGAATGCTGCGGGGGATGACGCAACGGCAAGATTGGCAGGCGATCGGCTATGAAGTCTGCGGGCGCTTTGCCACGGGAGAACCGGTGACGCTGTACCGATCGCATTCTACCCATCCCATCCCCGAGCTATGGCGGTCTCCGGTTATCGAGTTCGAGACTTATCGATCGCGCCAGGAGGAATTGACGGCTTTAGCGGAGTGCATTTGGCACAACTTAAAATACGATGGCTTGCGCCCCAGTCGAGAGATTTTGGTGGTGGTTGTCGGGTCGGGGTACGAAGTGGCTCGGTTAGAGGTTCAAGTGGCTCGATTTTTGATGGCGCGGGGGATCGATATTTTTATTCCCACGATGCCCGATTGTAACGTGCTGCCCTCTGGAGAACAACGGCGCGATCGCCAGCGATTTTGGTGCGTGGGAGGGGTAACGGTGTCTCGCATTCACCGGGCAAAGGGGCACGAAGCGGATATGGTTTACGTGGTGGGGGTCGATCGGGTGGCGATCGATGAGAGTAATACGACCCTGCGCAATCAGCTTTTTGTGGCTCTGACGCGATCGCGGGGTTGGGTGCGCGGAAGTGGTATTGGCGACTATCCGCTGTACGAGGAGTTCGCTCGGGCGATCGCTGGGGGGGAGCGTTTGACGTTTACGGTCAAGGGATTGCCCGAGCGGGAAATGACCGTTACCCCGATCGGGGAGTTGCTCCGACGGTACGCACCAGGACGGGAGACTCTGGCGGGAGCGGATTTGACGGGGGCGATCCTAACGGGAATCGATCTGCGCGGGGTGGATTTGCTGCAAACTCAACTGGTACGGTCGGATTTGCAGGGGGCCATTTTGGATGGAGCAATTTTGGCGATCGCCAATCTAACCGGTGCGAATTTGGCCCGCAGCAGTTTGAAAAAGGCGAAGTTGGTGGGGGCAATTCTGGTCGATGCCGATTTGACGGGAGCCAATCTTGCCGGTGCGAATCTTAGTGGGGCGGATTTGACCGGGGCGACGCTGCGAGATGCGAACCTTGACGGTGCGAACTGGGTGGATGCGATTTTGCCCGATGGCCGGGTGGGAGAGGATCGCGAACATCCATAACGTCACTTCGGGATAACAGTTTCCGGTGAGGATGGGGTGTGGGGTGTGGGGTGTGGGGTGTAGGGGGAATGGAATCTCATAGAACTGTCTCCGTTGACAAATTTTCTCCAATGTGGAGAGCAATCTTTCCACATATGACCCGAATCCACCTCACCGCACCACCTCTGGACAATCCTTAACCCGAACTCACGTTCCATAGCGATCGCGAGGGAGAGCAGGGAAGGCCGGGGAAGAACGCGAGCCGTGAATTTTTTGACGGTCATTCAAGCGAATCCGATCCGACAGAGATTGAGGGAAGTTTGGTCATATCAAGTTCGGATGATTCGTTGCAATTAGGCGCGATTGCTAAAATTTTTCTCGAATTCTCCCGGTCGGCGTTCCCTTGCTAGGTCGGCGTTCCCTTGCGTAGGCGCGCCGACGCGGGGTCCGACCTCTTGCGAAGGGGCTGTCTCCTGGGGTGTCCCCAGGAGTTTATACGCCCCGTCCGACGCGGGG